>JADGNM010000337.1 GCA_017883485.1 Methanosarcina sp. | reverse complement strand
ATCCTTCAAATTTTCATAGTGTCCGAATAAATGTAGACCGCTGCTCTTGGTGATTAAAGCTTATCCGATTTGCTTTTTATTACTTGTTTATTCTATTAAGTAATATGATTCAGTTTATATTCAAGTCTTTAGTAAAAAATTTAACTTTTTGTTTGAAGATGAATGTTATTGTAATTTATTGAAAACTTATATATTTTTATACTCTAAGTATGTTATTAATCACCTCGTGCCTATTATACTCCTAACTGAACGATAAGTGTTATTATAAAAAGCATTTAATTTTAATACATAATTATATATTTCAATAAATTTAAATTATCATGTTTTACTGTGAGTGGTTGCAACAATGTAGTAAATATAGGATATTTCATCAAAGAAGAGGAGCCTGAAGAAGTAAATGAAAACAAAAATAGAGCAATTTTCAGGAAACAACCCGAATCCTGTGCTCCGTGTGGATAAGGACGGGACGGTTCTTTACTCAAACGAGGCGGGTGAGTTTCTATTACATGAGTGGGGTGTGAGGGTTGGAGAAAAACTGCCTTCCTATATCGAAGATTTTGTGCTGAGGGTCATTTCCTTGAATAGTCCAGAAAAAACGGAAGTTAAAGCGGGAAAAAGAGTTTACTTAATTGTGTTTCACCCCTTATCCGAAGAAAAATGTGTTTGTATTTCTGGATTCGACATAAGCTACCTGAAAGAGTTTGAAAATAACCTTCGGGAAAGTGAAGACCGGGAGACAGCAAAAGTGGAGCTTGCCGAGGTAATTGATATCAAGGCGGTTCAGTCCCTCATGGATGATTTATATAGGCTTGTCCGCATTCCCATTAGTCTAAACGATTCCAAAGGCAATGTTCTGGTAGGCATCGGATGGCAGGATATCTGCACAAAATTCCACAGGGTTCACTCCGAAACTTGCAAGCACTGCGTAGAAAGCAACATTTATCTATCTTCGGGCGTTGCTCCTGGAGAGTTTAAGCTGTACAAGTGTAAGAACAATATGTGGGACGTAGTGACTCCCATCGTAGTGGGTGACCAGCAAATCGGTTATGTCTTCTCAGGGCAGTTCTTTTTTGAAGACGAGCCTCTGGACTATGAGCTTTTCCGGGCACAGGCTCGAAAATACGGCTTCAATGAGGAGGAATATATAGCAGCGCTTGAAAAAGTCCCCCGGTTGAGCAGGGAGGCTGTGAACACAGGCATGTCTTTCTTTATGACGTTTGCCAACATGCTCTCACAGATAAGCTACAGTAATATCAAGCTGGCACAATCGCTGGTGAAACGCAATGCTATTGTAGATACGTTGCTTGAGAGCGAGAAAAATGAGCAAGTTCGTTCGAATGAACTGGTAACAGTATTGGATGCAGTGCCCGCCGCCGTGTGGATTACACACGACCCTCAAGCACTTCAAATTACGGGTAACCGTCTCTCCTATGAATGGCTCCGACTTCCAGAAGGTTCAAACATGTCCAAAGACACTCTGGAGGAAGAGAGACCTGAGACTTATAGGCTGTTCAAGGATGGGATGGAATTACCGCTTGCAGATATGCCGGTGCGTATGGCAGCTTCAGGCAAAGAGGTACAAGACTACGAGTTCGACATTGTCTATCCTGACGACAAGAAGAGATACTTATTTGGTAACGCTAAACCCTTGCATGATGAGCAAGGTAACCCACGCGGGTCCGTTTCTGCATTCATAGACATCACCTAGCGCAAAAAAGCAGAAGAAGCTCTAATAAAAGCATGTGACAATTTAGAAAAACTGGTTGAAGAACGAACAGCTCAGATTGAGAAGGCTTACAGTTCGTTGAAAGAAAGTGAAGGACGTCTTGCTGAAGCTCAAAAATTTGCTCACATTGGAAGTTATGACTGGAATATTGCAACTAATAAGGAATACTGGTCTGATGAACTTTATCGTATTTTTAGGCTTGACCCCCAATTTGAGCTAAACCACAATACATTTTTAAATTATATACACCCTGAAGATTTGGAATACGTGAGTCATGCCATTAACGAAGCATTAAACGGAAAGCCGTATAACCTTGATTATAGAATAATCTTACCTTATGGAGAAGAGCGTGTAATCTATTCTCAGGGTGGAGTTTTTTTTGATGTGGAAAATACACCTATTCGAATGAGAGGGATAGTTCAGGATATCACTGAGCAAAGAAAAGCAGAAGATAAGATTCGGCATTTAGCGAATATTGTAGAATCATCAAATGATGCTATTGGAACTTTCTCTCTTGAATGTATTATTACAAGCTGGAATAAAGGAGCGGAGCTAGTTTATGGTTATTCAGCTGATGAAATCTTGGGGAAGACTGTATCATCATTGGCTCCACCACACTTAACTGACGAAACAAAAAAATTCAGCGAATTGGTTAGAGAAGGGAAAAAAATTGTTAATTATGAGACTATACGATTAAGGAAGGATGGAAAGATAATAAATGTTTCAGTAACACTTTCTCCAGTTCTAGATGTACATGGAAAGCTGAATGCTGTCTCATTCATAACCAGAGATATAACTAAGAGTAAAGAGGCAGAAGGAAGACTTCTGGAAAGTGAGGAAAAGTACCGCAACATTGTAGAGACAGCAAACGAAGGCATTATCATAACCAATAATAAAAACAGAATTACCTACGTTAACAAGAAATTTGCAGATATGCTCAGATATACTATTGAAGAGGTTAATGGTAGCTCAATTTGGAGCTTTATCAGCGAAGAATACAAACCTAATGTAAAAAATAATCTAAAACAAAGGAAGACAGGTAAAAATGGTAGCTATGAGCTTAAATTAATAAGTAAAGATGGCTCATCAATTTGGACTCTTCTAAATGCTAAGCCTCTTTTTGATGAAGAAGGAAAGTATGTGGGGCTATGAGTATGTTAACCGACATAACCAAGCGTAAAGAAGCTGAAGAAGCTATGGCTTTAATTGAGATTGCCCGCAAGCAGGAAATTCACCATAGGATCAAGAATAACTTGCAAGTTATATCATCGCTTCTGGATTTACAGGCTGAACAGTTCAATAATAGAGAGTGTATCAAGGATTCAGAAGTTCTGGAAGCCTTCAAAGAGAGCCAAAATAGAGTTATATCAATGGCACTTATCCATGAAGAATTACATAAAGGCGAAGGATTCGAGACGCTGAACTTTTCATCGTATGTTAAAGAACTAGTTGATAATCTCCTTTTGACTTACAGACTTGGGAACAATAATATTAACTTAAATGTGGATTTGGATCAGAACGTTTTCTTAGATATGTACACTGCTGTTCCACTAGGCATAATTATCAACGAACTTGTTTCCAATTCACTAAAGCATGCATTTCCGGATAGAAATGATGGGGAAATCCGAATCAACCTCCGTAAAGAAGAAGGCAATACCAATTTCGTTCTGACCGTCTCAGACAACGGCGTGGGCATCCCTGAAGACCTTGATATTGAAAACCTTGAGAGCCTCGGACTTCAGCTTGTAACTACCCTTGTAGACCAGTTAGATGGTGAACTTGAACTGAAAAGAGATAATGGGACTGAGTTCACTTTAAGGTTTACTGTAACAGGAAAAAGTGATCAGGCATCTGCGCCATAATTGATCGAATAAAAGCCTAATAAAAGTCGACAATGGCTGGTAGCAAAGGTACTTTGGTATTAATAGCATTTATTT
>JADGNM010000336.1 GCA_017883485.1 Methanosarcina sp. | reverse complement strand
AAACTATTAATAACTTTGCCGAACCAATAACAAAAGAGAGGTTGACGGCTGTATCCCCCCTTTGAAAAGAGGGGAATTAGCCTTAGGCGAACTTAAATTTATACTATACACTTTAAGGCTCTGAAAATGGATACTATAAATCAATATGGCTCATCTTTCAATTAATTCGGTTCAATAGGGGGTTCGCGCGAATTAATGTCACTTTTTAATGATAGGACGGACGCCGGAAGAAGGCTAGCAAAAAGACTTTCTGAGTATGCAAATCGTGATGACGTACTTATACTGGCACTTCCACGTGGTGGAGTACCGGTAGCTTTTGAAGTTGCAAAGGAACTTAATGTAAAGATGGACGTTTTTATAGTACGGAAGCTAGGAGTACCAGGAAACGAAGAACTGGCTATGGGAGCGATTGCCTCTGATGGTATTCGTGTGTTGAATGAAGACGTTGTAAGGTCTTTTCAGATACCTTATAAAGTAATTGATGAAGTAGCTGCTAATGAACTTAGAGAACTGGAACGCAGGGAGAGTATCTATCGTGGGAACCGCCCGAAGCCAAATATAAGTGGTTCGACTGTAATTCTGGTAGACGACGGGCTTGCAACAGGCGCAACGATGCGCGCAGCTGCTGCTGCTGTTAAAACCAAAAACCCGGATAAAGTAGTGATTGCAGTTCCTGTAGCGGCACCTGATACATGTAGTGACTTCAGGAATGAAGTAGACAAGATAATATGTTTTGCTACCCCGGAGCCCTTCTATGGTGTCGGAGCCTGGTATGAAGACTTCAGTCAAACTACTGATAAGGAAGTTTGTGATTTATTAGGCAGGGCAGCGAAAATTAAATCTAATAACACTTCATAAAATTATCTGTTCACAGGCAAGCTTATTTAGGGATTGGTTTACCTGCGGGCAAGATTGAGGCCTTCGAAAATACGTTCAGTCAAGAAAAGTTCAGTTTATTGACTGGATGCGAAGCTAACTTATACAATGCCCATAAATAATTTGTTGGGAAAAAGTACGGGTCTACCTATTATAGTTCTGTCTAATAATGTATGGGGGATAATATGAAAGAATTGTCGAACATAGAGAAAAAGAGTATCGAAGTCAGAATTCCAATTGGGCCAATCCTTCTTGACGGAAACCTGGATATTCCCAATGGAGCCAGGGGAATTGTTGTTTTTGTGCACGGCAGTGGGAGCAGTCGCTTTAGCCCGCGCAACCAGTACGTTGCACAGGAACTACAGAAAAATGGTCTTGGAACACTGCTATTTGATTTATTGACAGCTGAAGAAGAAAGAATTGACATGATGACGGCTCATCTCAGGTTCGATATTGATTTACTTGCAAATCGGCTTGTTGACGTAACAAACTGGCTTTTAAAGAACCATGATACTAAAAATCTTAATATCGGTTATTTTGGCGCCAGTACCGGGGCTGCCGCTGCGCTTATAGCTGCGAAAGAGCATTCGGATGTGGTAAAAGCAGTCGTTTCCAGAGGAGGAAGACCTGACTTAGCTGAAAAATCTCTACCTGATGTAAAAGCGCCAACATTACTTATCGTGGGTGGAGAGGATTTTCAGGTAATAGATATGAATCAATGGGCGTTTGATAGATTAACCGTAAAAGAAAAGCAAATTAAGATCGTTCCGGATGCAACCCATCTTTTTGAAGAACCGGGGACGTTAGAAGAAGCTGCACATCTAGCTGGGGAATGGTTTAAAAGATACCTTGTGGAGAAAAGCTAATGTTTTCCGTACGCAGCCGCAACTACAGTTTTTAAACCACTTCAGAAAAAAGATTGTAAACATTTCATTTTCCGGTGTGTTTCTTACAAATTCTAAATCTTATTCCTAAATTTAATAACAAACTTCGTACCTCTTCCTCTTTCCAGATCAAGGCTGCCTTCTATCTGATTCACAAGAGCATTTATGAGCTGCAATCCCAGAGTATCAGAGTTTCTGAAATCGATTTCTTCTGGAAATCCTCTCCCGTTATCTGCAAAGATCAGCTTATAATATTCACTTGCTCCGGAAATTTTTTGGGAATTATCAGAGGGAAGTCCGCTTGAGGTTTCACTTTCGTTTGCCTCTTTCCTGGCTTTTTCTCTAACCAGCGAGATATGAATTTCTCCCCCGGTTCCTGCGGGAAAAGCATATTTGATCGAGTTTGTGAACAGTTCATTTATTATGATACCCAGAGAAACTGCTGTATCAACTTCAAGGAAAACACTGACTACATCGAGATTTACCTTGATTTCTCTAATCTCCGAATTATATGACTTGAGAAGATCTGCTGTTAATTTGTGAAGATAAGATGAAAAGTCAAGGGAATCCAGCTTGCCGGATTCGTAGAGCTCCTGGTGAATAAGAGACATCGATAGAATGCGGTTCTCACTTTCCTTGAAAGCTTCAATGACTTTTTTGTCGCTAAATTTTTCAGCCTGAAGGTCCAGCAAAGCGGATACTATCTGCAGATTGTTTTTAATTCTGTGATTTATTTCCCTTTTCCGTAGCTGATCAGCTTTCTCCTTTTCCGTAATATCCCTGCATGTTTCCAGAACACCTATTATCTTTCCATCTTCGTTAGTCACCGGAATTGCCTGGACAAACCAGACCATACCGTCCTGTGCAGCAAGTTCCCACGATTTTTTATTACCCATTGTGAATATCTGTTCAAGTTGCATGTACTCAGATAAAGGACATCTGACATCCGGAGCGGATTTAAGACATATTCCCACTGCCTCTTGGAGGCTCATTTTCATACACTCAAGGGCAGCTTTATTTGCCCAGATAATATTGAGATTAGGATTTACGAAAACAACCAGTTCGTTCAGGGAATCGAGAAGCACTTTTTTTTCTCGCTCCTGTGCTTTTAACTCCTGCTCTGCTAGATAAATGTCGTTTAACATCCCGTTTATTTCCCTTGACAGGCGGTAGAGCTCATCGTTGTCTTTAAGAGATAACCTTCTGGAAAGATCTTTTTCCGACCTGACTTTTGTAACGAAATTATCAATTCCAACTAATCTTGAAATGAAGAGTCTGTCAAGCGAAAATTTAATTCCGAGACCTGTCATAAGTCCGGTAAGCAAAAGGAAAAAATACATCTGATTAAGGGTTTTCTTTCCATGTAAATAGAGGTTTCTCGGGAAATCTGCCCTCATAATAAGAGCAGGCTGGTCAGAAATATCTCTTAATTCAAAATAACCTGCTATTCTTTCTTCGTTGAGGGGTTCGACAATAGTCCTATCCGGAGACTCGGAAAAAGTTTTAATTTTTGTCTGAAAATCTGAAGGCATATCTCTATCGACTCTGTACATCAAAAGGGAAGAGCGAGTAACTTCTTTAAAAGAATCAAAAAGAGCACGGTCAAAGTATCTTCCGAAAATTAAAGTACCCTTCACAGGCCCATTACAATTTGTCGTAAGGATAGGATGGCAGGAAATAAACATAGGATCCTTACCGAGCAAAACATAACCACTTATACTGCCATTTTCCGATTTTGTAAGAAGAGTACCGTCTTCTATTAGTTTAAGAAGACCTTCCGGAACCAACTTTTCCTCCCCAGTATTGATATCTACCGATTTTGCATAGGCTACAGACCCTGTATTATTTACAAAGATTATCGTATTAATTTTGAGTCCGGCAAAAGTCTGATTTTGGATGTTAGAGTCTATAAACTGCTGATTTCCGT
>JADGNM010000335.1 GCA_017883485.1 Methanosarcina sp. | reverse complement strand
GGAAAACATGGAAATTGTCTTTGATGATAATTTGAGGAAATGGAATTATAAAGTAATTCCCACAGTAAAATCATGAAGTTATTTTTTAGTTATTCCTAAAGGTTTAATGTTATTGATTATTCAATTCAACCGCATAAGAGCCTATCCGAAAAGTACTGTGTCTACTATATCTTTTACAATTGGCTATATGCACAACCGGAACAGATACTTGGATATAACAGATACTTGGATATAACAGATACTCGGATTTGATAGACCTTTGTAACTTTTAACACATGCCTTATTGACTTTTCGGATCGGCTCTAATTTGACATTGAAGTGCTGAGAAAATTGACCGCAGGTTTCAAGACCCATCTCTTTCTCTACTTTACTGATCATTTTTTGAAAGTTCGAAACGGATTCTTTTTAGATCGTGCGGTTTGATTTCAATATCGTTGGCTCTTATATTTTTCAACAAAAGTAGATGTTTTTCGAATTTTCATTACAATATTTTGTATGCAAACAAAGGATACCCGACTCAATATAGTCTCTTAGGACAAACTATTATATAGTTTTAGGGTTATAATTATATGTTGTCTGCGCATGTAGAATTTCTTTCTGCATGACTACCTGTCTTTCCTAATTTGTCATTCGTGGGGATCTTGGAAATGATAGATAAGGAAAAGACAGCAGGATTTAAAAATCTGGACTTCTGCCGTTAACCGGCCTTTTGGAGGCTTGCAGGTCAAACCCGTGCATATGGGTATTGCATATGGAAAATATTACTTTTTCCATAAAGCTAAGCTTTCAAGAAGAATCCCGGATGCTTTAAAAAGTTGCCAAGCTTCCGGGAAGGGTATTGAGCAGCGCATAAAATAAAGGAGTGGTAAAAGATGTTATTCATGGACGTTAGTACCTGGGACCCTTCGAACCGCGATAAGATTCTTGAACACTTTAAGAAACTGGAGGTTCCGGAAGGAATCGATTTAATTAACCAGTGGATTGACCTTTCGGGAAACCGTATTTATATCCTATACGAAGCAGAAAGTGCTGAGACGTATGGAGCTTTCAACCTTCCATGGTCGGATATTTGCATAATTGACAGCGTGCCTGTTATGGAAGCCTCCGAATTCATGCAGCTTCTGCCAAAATATAAAAAATGAATTCCGCAGTTTTAATAATAAGGTTTACAGAAAAAACAAATCGATGAGCTGCACCTCAATAGGCTCATCGAAATCTGTATTTTATATTTTTAACATTATAGTTTTTATATCCAGATATTCGGAAAGAGCATAAGGTCCATTTTCTCTTCCGATTCCGCTTTCTTTAACTCCGCCAAAAGGTACCTCAGGAGCTACCTTAAGGTGCTGATTTATCCATATGATTCCTGCTTTCAATTGCTCACATCCGGAAACAGCTCGGTCTATATTTTTCGTCCAGATAGATGCCCCAAGCCCATAAATGGTATTATTCGCTTCCTCAATTGCCTCATCAAGGTCCTTAACTCTGACTACAGGCAGCACCGGGCCAAATACTTCTTCCTTCAAAAGCCTGGATTCCCTGGGGACGTCCACAATAAGAGTAGGTTCAAAGAAATATCCCCTGCAGCAGGCACTGTCTGCAGGAACTTTGCCCCCTGTGATTATCCTGCCTTCATCTTTTTCTTCGATTTCGGCTACGAGCTCTTTTACATATTCCCACTGCCTGCGGTTGTTAAGGGGTCCCATATCGATATTTTCCCCCATTCCATTTCCGACTCTTAATTTCCGGACGGAATCTTCGAGCTTTTTTATGAATTCTTCGGCTATGGATTCAAAAACATATATCCGTTTGACAGCCGTGCAGGTCTGTCCGCAATTATAAAATCTCCCTCTAAGGGCTCCGGAAACTGCTCTTTCAAGGTCTGCATCATCACAAACCAGCATGGGATCGCTTCCTCCGAGCTCGAGGGTCACTCCTTTCTTCCCGCTGACCGCAAGTTGGGCTACACGTTTTCCAGTCGCGCATTCCCCTGTAAAAGATACTTTTCTTACTTTATGTTCTTTAACCAGAGCTTCTCCCACAAGCTCCCCCGGGCCTGTGACTACATTGAGCACACCTGCCGGAAGCCCTGCTTCGCTCAGGATAGAAGCAAGAGTAAGGTTTGTAAGAGGAGTATTGCTTGCTGGTTTCAGCACAAGCGTATTTCCGGAAATCAGGGCAGGACCTATTTTCCAGGACATGATGAGAGCAGGCATATTCCAGGGGATTATGGCCGCACAGACTCCAAGCGGTTTTTTTACGGAAATGGCATATCCATTCTGAGGAACCTGAATGAAGTCACCTTGAGGACTGCTTGCAAGTCCGCAGTAGTATTCAAGGACATTTGCAAAACCCTCTATTTCGTTTTTAGCCTCGATAAGAGGTTTTCCCTGTTCCTGTGTAAGAAGAACAGCAAGTGCATTCAGTCTCTGTCTTACGATCTCTACAGCCCTGTAAAAAACTCTGGCTCGCTGCTGAGGAGATGTGGAAGCCCAGCTTCCAGAAGCTAATGATGCAGCTTCAACTGCAATTGCCGCATCATCGCCTGTGCCCCTGGGAACCCGGTCGATAAGCTCACCTGTTGCCGGATTTATAACATCGAAAAATTTGCCGCTGCATGCTTCCACAGCTTTTCCGTTAATCTGCATCTTCATACTTATCAGTATTTACAAAAACCTATTTTAAGATTACAGGAGGTTATTAAATTTTAATATTAAGGTGAGTAAAAAAAGGTAAGTAAAAATATAACTTTCTAAAATATCAACAGACCAAATTTGGCTTGCAGCCTATGCAATGAGTTATCAGTCCTCTCTTTTTTGTATTTCATTTACATATGCCAGATAAGCACTGCACAAGCTGCAATATATTCCACAGGGAGCTATCAACTCTTATTTCATGAAGCAAATTTTGAGTTTAGGGATTACTCACTGGAAAGAAAGATCAGTAGTCTGTCTTCTTGAATTCAACTTCCCATGTTTCTTATTGTTCAGACTCAGGCTTCTATCTGGTTAATTTTATTGTAAAAATCTAGTATCAACTTCGTTGCCTCGCTTTCCATGTTGAGCTGGAAAGTCCGGATTTGCTTTCCCAAGGGTTTTTCCAGAACAATGCCTGACCCGACCAGAGGCGTGATGACTCTTGACACGCTGGAGTGAGACAGCCCAGTTTCCTGAGCTATTCCTGAAAGGTAGGTTGATTCGTTCTGGTTTTCGATCAGGTTCTTAAGAACCGTCATCTGTGCGGTTTTCCCGAAGATTTTTTCTAATGGGTTCATACTATCATCTCAGAGGTGGCTACTCTCCGTAAGCGATTTCTATTTTCGATACTGGCTATACTTACTGTTGCAAGTAATGCGACATAAATTGCAGATGCAAGTATAATGTCGAATACTTTACAATCAATTGTTTTAGAATGTCGATTACTGTATTACATTAGGAGATATATAATTATGTTCAGACTAAATATTTTGAAAACAACAGCCGATTACTTAGAGAGAATAATTAGACTGTGATTAAAAAACGGGGAGAGAAAAGCCATCTCATGCGATAGTAATATAAACCTATTTACGAAATACATATTACCGGTACTCTCTGGTCGTCAAGTGTTATGTGATTGGTGTTTTGAACCACCTGAATGTCAGTAGTTCTTTTAAAGTCCATTTTGACTGACTGATTCCTGCTTCCCTTGCAG
>JADGNM010000035.1 GCA_017883485.1 Methanosarcina sp. | reverse complement strand
ATGGGGCTAATATTATATTTTATCTGTGATTCTATCTATGATTTTTGAGAAAGATTTTAGAAATTTGCTTTTACCATCGAATTTTAAGAGGATACATTTTACCTTTAATTCCTTTCCATTTTTTTGCCATTTTTATCATTAATTTTGTACTTGTAGGATTGTATCTCTTTAAAATCCATGTAAATCATCATCAGAATTTTCAAGTTTGTATCAATCTTTTGAACTCGGTATGGTTGAGACTTTAAAAAGAAGAACCTTCTGCAAATCTGATTAAAATTGCTAAAATTGAGACGATCAAAATCAATATATTAAAAGAGTAATCATTTAAGATTTGTTTTCGAATTATTCAACAGTTTATTGCTATTTCTTCGAAATACTCAATAAAGATGTTTGTTAAACTATTACTCAAATCGCTACTAAGATGTAATTTCGAAATAAAAAAACTCAGCCTCTGGAACAAATTTTTTGACTATGTAATTTAGCTTCTTAACAGAATCCCGTTTCCGATCTTATTACAGTTTTATAGTTTGTCAGATAAGATAGTTGTCTTTGGGAGATGAAATAACTAAAAAGTTTACGTGCTAAAGTGTTGAAGGTTAAATGAACATCGTGAAGACTACGTAGGTGATCATTATCATGGTGACGCTATGTTTTAAGCCCATACATAATGAGCCCTGTCCCATCTTTCCAGCAACGAGTCCGGAAGCGAAGGCCTGAATGAGGGTAGAATGAAACATCAGCATTGTGTACTCCTTAATATTGAAAAATCCATTCCCTATCGCTGTAGACCCGACTTCTTGAGAAGCGCCTTTAAACGAGACAGTTTGAGGGAAAAAGTACATAGCCAGAATATATAAAACGAAGAGGAAGACAAAAAAAGCCACATAGATGGTGACAACGTAGACCGACATATCTGAAGAACGCTCTTTTTTCAGCTCTTCTTCGCTTTTAACCTGTTCGGCAGTAACAGAAAGCACACTTTTGAGATCGCTTGTAGATTCGTTTGCTTTTATAAGTATATGTAGAACACGGCTTGAGGTAGAGGTTCTAATACTGTTGTCAAGTTTCATGAGAACTCTTGAAGTTGACGTGCCCCAGGACAAATCCTCTTTTAGCTTTTTAAGCTCGTTGCTAAGGATGCCCATATTTGATTCTGCTATTAATTTTAAAGAATTTGAAAACAGTACGCTGGAACCATTCATGTTTGAAAGATCCTTCAATAAATCAGGCATTTTTTCGTCAATTTTGCGCATTCTCGAGGCTCTTATTTCATAAAAAACAATAAAGGGGATCAGGACAATGACAATAAAAATAATGAAATAATTCTGAATCTCGCTGATTAGCTGGATGCTACTGTCGCTGATATGGGCAAAATTTAGAATCAGGTGGAAGTTTAAGTTTAGATTGTCCTTAAGACTCTTTGGAATATGTGCAAGATAATATAGTCCAAGTGGAATTCCGATGAAAAACGTATATCTGGGTTCGTCCCGGATAGTTTTGTACGGGTTGAATACCAGATTTTTGATTTTATAAAGTTGCCTATGTAACATGAATTTTTTAGTTCTTTTTTCCTCTTCTTCACCAAGCCCTGAGCTGATTTCTGGAATACCGGAAAGGTCTATGGAAAAGCTCGAAATTTTACTTCTCTTCAAATCCATAGAGAGTTCTCCTATCGTATCCAGGAGCACCAGGAATAGAAGATTTGCAAGCGGTATAATTGCATAAATAAGCACGTAAAGGATGGGTGCTGAAGCTGGCCGGAATAATTGCAGCACAATGAGGGTCGTCATTATAAAAAGTGGACCTGCAACAAGAACAGTCACATAGACTTCAGCAAGAACATCAAGCCTTCTTAAAAAGTTTCTGTTCGCCAGCTCCGCCATGCCCTGGTAATATTCGGATTTGTTTTTCATGTATTCTACAATAGCTTTGCTATTTGAGACAAGAATTAGTCCATCAATGAAGTCTGTGAAAACTTCTGAGGGGGTCCGCTCCTTTGCAGATTTAAGGGCATTTACGAAGTCTTTTCCCAGGTAGTCCATATCCCTCACAATATAGGATACTTCTTCCGAACAAGAACCAAAAATGTGAGTATATTCGCTCAAGGATCTGAATACGTCGTAAATCGACACGCCTCCTTTAGTCAGAGCATACATATAGGTTACTGACGACAGCATGGATTTATCTATGCAAGCATGTCGAATATCTGCTTGAAAATAAGGAAGGATGTAAATCAGGCCAAAAACAGTCAGAAAACTAAGAAGGAATGATAAAAAGGCGGTCAAAATTCCAATGAGATAAAGGTGACTTTCTACAAAACCAACGTTTATAGAGTTCACAAAAAGGCCAAGGCTGGAAATCGGGTGCTCGAAAATCTTTAGCCCCAACAATTCGCCGAGAGTTCCCCCAACAAGTCCTGCAATTAAAGAATACATACAGGCAGAGGCAAGGTACTGATCTACTGATATGGAAATATGGGATTGGCGTATTTTTGCTTTTAAACCCTGGAATTTGCCTTTGTTTTTATAAAAAAAATTTCCAAAGATTCTGTATGCCAGTTCATCCACAGCAGTGTAAGTCATAGTACTTCTTAAGCAATCATGTCCTGTATCATACCCTGTAGGGTATTATTTTCTATAGATTCTATAATCATTTTGGGATAACTCTGATATGTCTGGACTACAAGAGAAACCTGAATGTAGCTTCTCATTTTATTTTCATACATGTAAGTCAGGATTTTCCTCCGATTTTCAATCTCATTTTTCAACTGGTCGGCATCCCATCCTCTGACGTGCATAATATCCTGCATGAGGTGGGAATCTCCCACCTTGATGAAGCAATCTTCTGAAGCTTCCCAGTTAAAAAGCTCATTTATACCAAGATCTCCTGTTTCGGGGTCGATATTAAGGACTTCAACAAGGCTTCGACTTCTTCTAACTCTCTTTTCCTCTATGTACACCTGCTCCTGAATGCAAAGTACATCGAGGGATTGAAGCATCATTTGGGGCACATTTATGGGCTCATGCGTGAGTCTGTTTATAACTGTTTGTACATCTCCTGCGTGCATAGTCGAACTTGTTGCATGCCCTGTTGACATTGCCTGGAAAAGAGTAAGTGCCTCATTGCCCCTTACTTCGCCCACAATAATAAAATCTGGACGCTGTCTGAGGGCAGCTCTCAAAAGGTCATACATGGAAACTTCTCCCGTCGAGTCTGAAGAAAAACTTTCCCTTGTAATTCCGGAAACCCAGTTATTATGATAAAGTAAGAGCTCCCTTGTATCTTCGATAGAGACTATCTTGGCTGTGGAAGGCATGAATAGAGATGTTGCATTGAGCATCGAAGTTTTTCCCGATGCCGTTCCTCCTGCAAACACAATGTTGTAGCCGTTCTCGATAACCAGCCAGAGATATACTAGTATTTTCAGATCGCATGTTTTAAAACCAAGCAGGTCTATGGGAGTTATAGGGTCCTTCCTGAATTTACGGATAGTAAAAGAACTATCTCTGGGAGTGATCTCTCTTCCTAAAATAGCCTGAAGCCTGGACCCGTCATGAATTGTTGCATCCACTATTGGTTGGCTTACGGATATATGTTTGTTATTTAACTGGCACATTCTGATTACGAAGGAATCGAGTTCTTCTTCTTTAAAGGAAATATTACTCTTTATATTGAAATATTTTGTATGGTATATATAAATAGGAATCTCTACCCCATCGCATGAAATATCTTCGATATAAGGGTCATAAAGAAGGGGATTAATTTTATCGTAACCCAGCAAGTTTCTTCGGAGATAATACAAAATTTTTTCAATCGCTGATGCTGATATTTCAGCTTTATAACGTTCAAGAAGGAAGAGTGTTCTATCCACCAGGAGTGCATCTTTTTCGAATCTGGAAGTTGTGGAATTCAGAACTAGGATATCTTGAAAATCCTCATAAATTCTCTCTAACAGTTCTTTCTCATACTTTGTAAGCGCAGGTTCAACAAGTTTGTAGTGTCTTGTTTTTCTGTCTTCCAGAATTGATGCAAAAGTGTAAGGTTCTTGAAGCCAGTACCTTTCAATCTCTTTTAATCCATCAGGCACTATAAACTCAACAAGGGATCCTTGTTTTTCCTGATCATAGACTGGCAAAGTCCTAAGTGGTTCATTGAAATAGTTTTTAACCTTTTTTACGATTTCTGGTATGAAGTTATTATCTCCTTCTTTACCTAATAGCCTCGAGATAACGTTGTGTTTAACTGGTATTTCCTTTATTTCATCCATACTCTCGCCTTTAGGTTTTTTTCTTATGTCATATAAGGTCAACACATTATAAAAACTTTCTATAACTTACCTCAACATTCGTAAATTTTAACCGCAGTTCTCTTTAATATTTAGCCTTTACTAAACACTTTAAGGAATTTTAAGCCTCACTTAAAAAGAAAGAAAATAAATTAAATTATGTGATACAATATTCAATTTCTTATTCCGATACTTGCTAAAAATATTTATAATTAGGCCTCGTCTAAGATGAGAGAAGTTAATTAGTTGATGTAAGGATCAACTGTAGAAATTTTAGAACAGAGCATTTCCCAATTTGCTATCCCAAAAAGTAAGCAGAACATTCCATACCGCGAACTGTTGATTTCATAAGTTGCTCATCAAAATTATTTAACATATTTGAAAATCTTCTTATATAGGACTTAGGCAATTGAACTGAGAAGTCAATGAGCCTTAAATTTCAAATTGTCTAAAGCATGACTTAGCCTTAAAGTTGATTGTACTTGATTTGTACCTCAAATTGAGCTTAAAATTGATACATTATGAAAGTTAGTTGCAGCTTTCGGTAACCGTCCTTCGGTAACCGTCCTCAGGAAATAAGTGCTTTGAGTCCGGAAACCGCATTTACAAGTATATCCACTTCTTCTCTTGTATTGTATAGTGCAAAGGAAGCTCTTACGGTGCCGTTCACTTTCAGGAAGCGAGTAATTGGGATTGCACAGTGGTGCCCACTCCGGACGCAAATTCTCCTTGTCTGGTCAAGGATAAGGGCAACGTCATGAGGGTGAAGCCCCTTTACATTAAAGGGTACAATTCCTGTCCTGTCTTCAGGCCCGTAAACTTCCACATATTCGAGTTCGGAGAGCCTTTTTGCAGCTTCTCTTGAGAGTTTTACGTCATGTGCTTCTATTTCTGAAATTCCTATATTTTCCACGTACTCTACTGCTCTTCCTAATCCTATGACTCCAGGAATGTTTGGAGTACCTGCTTCAAAGCATGCTGGAGAAGGTTCCAGCACATAATTAGACCCGGAGACATCCGAAACAGTGCCTCCTCCCACTGAAGCACTTTCAAGCACATCAGGCTCTTTAACGTAAAGTACGCCAGTTCCCTGCGGTCCAAGCAATCCTTTATGTCCGGCAGTTGCAAAAAAGTCACAATCAAGGTCTTTAAGATTGATTGGCATGTGTCCCGCAGATTGCGCACCGTCAACCAGGGCTTTTATGCCGTTTCTGTGGGCAACTTTCGTGATGCTCTTTACATCCTGGACGGACCCGAAAACATTTGAAACCTGGGTTATGGCAACGAGTTTTGTTTTTTCAGTGAAGGCGTTCTCTATACTAGAAGTATCGATTATGCCTTTACTATCTGGATTTACAACCGTGACATCCACTCCCATCTTCTGTAGGCGCAGCCAGGGCAGGAGATTTGAATGGTGCTCGAGCAGAGTTGTGACAATGTGGTCCTCTACCTCCCAGGGATAACTGTTTGCAATAAGATTGATCCCCTCAGTGGTGTTTTTCGTAAAAACAGTCTTTGAAGACTCTACGTTTAAAAAGCGGGCAACTGTTTCCCTTGCATCTTCATAGCGGTTCGTAGTCTCCCGCGCAAGGCGGTGTGCTCCTCTCCCGTAATTTCCAGCATACCTGTAGAAGTAATCAATCATAGCTTCAACTGCAGGTATCGGGGTTTGAGTGGTCGCTGAATTGTCAAGGTATACGACATCTTTTAAAACAGGAAAATCTTCACGGACCCCATATACATCGTACATGGATCTTCATTAGGAATGAGAAATAAAAAAAGTTTGTGCAGGTTATTTACCCTGCAATCCGCCTATCATAAAGCGGTAAAGGTCTAATTCATCTGAGTTCAGGCTGTCGGTACAGCCTTTTACGACGGTGTGATAACCGTCTTCGCGGTATTTATGTCCATATTCTTTTCTTTTTCTGTACTCTTTATTTAATTCACTCATAGTCTTCCTCCTGTCTCTTCAATTTTTGCGCTTACATGCGGGTTTGCCGCTCTCTTTGGATCGACCTCCGCAATTCAGACTTTTCCTCCTGTCTCTTCAATGTTTGCGCTTATATGCGGGTTAGAATAATTCCCTCTGGATGCGATCCTGCAATTCGGACTAAATTTCCAGCCTTTTCGGATACAAGTCACCGAACACAGGTTAGAGTTCTTAATATCTCCAAGAATTTCTGCTATGAAATCCGGAACTCTAATCTTTCAAGATACCAATTCACGCTTTCAGGCTAGAACTTCCAATTTTTCTAGATGGGAGTTCTAAAATGCAGGTTCAGAATCTGTGTCCTTTGGGCTATTAACCCCATAACGCGCAACAAGCGTTGTTCTTACCCACAACAAAGTATTAATTGTCAATTGTATTATATATTCGTTCCGGAAAAAATTTTCCATGTTCGTTAAAATTTTCCAAATGAATCTCTTTGAGTACTTTTAGCTTTTGAGTTTGAGCTTAAGCTAAAAATTTACTTTTCAACTTCCAGTTTTGTCATGAGACCGGATAGATTAGCAGGAATAGCTCCTATCGCAGTACAGGTCTCCAGAGATAACCCTTTACAGGTAATATCAAGGTGATATTTTCCTCTCTCGAAGAGCTCCTTAGGAAGCCCTTTATGCCCTAATCCCACAAGGAAGAGAAATGAGCGGTTTCTGAAGGCTTCCTCAGCAATTTTTACAGGCAGGACCTGTTTTTTTGGGTCCGGTTTTGAGGTAGTAATTACAATCTCCCCAAAATGAGACGGAAATCCTTTCTTTGGGAGATCGGACATTGACAGATGATTTTTTCCATAAAGAGTCTTAAGATAGCTTCCCGCTTCCCCTATAGTGGTTTTTTCCATTACGAAAGCTACCAGTTCTTCTGCGGTCATTTTGAACGGAAAATCATAAAGGGCGAGATGGAATCCATAGGCATGACAGATTGGAGCAGCTCTTGCAATCGCACGGTAGTGAGCATCAAGAATTTTGATTTTATCATAGGTGTTTACTATCCCAAGGGTAAGCATAAGCTGTTTCATTATGCTTTTTTGTAAAATAGTTTTTCGTTAACCTTGCGGATCTCATTATTTTTATAAATTAGAAATAATAGTTACGCAATTATATGCTTGTTTAAATATCATTACCTTTTACCTCAAAAGAGGAGGGGAAATCATGGAAACGATTTATGATGTGCTAAGCGCAGAGCATGATCAAGTGGCTGACCTTCTTCAGCAAGCAACATGCAATGGCTCAAGAGAATCTTTGCTTAAAGTAAAAGCTAAGACCGATCTGCATATGGCTGGGGAAGAGAAGCTTTTCTATCCGCTGCTTCAGCAGAAAGATGAATTATGTGACCTTGTTAAGCATGCCTTCAAAGAACACAAAGAATCAAAAACGGTTATCTCCGAACTGGAGAGAATGGATGAGAGCGATCATAATTGGACTTCTAAAGTCGAGAAACGAAATGAAAAAAAAATAGACCATCAAGTACAAGAGGAAGAAAATAAGGTGTTCCCAGCAGCTCAAAAAGTCCTGAGCCAGGATAAAGCGCAAGAAATTGCTCAACAGTGCCTCTAGTTTTCACAGAGTTTTAAACAACAACAGTAGCCCAGTATATGTTAAAAAATTGAAGAAAATTACAGAAAAACGTTTTCATAATCATAATTTTATATCTGATTTTATATATTCTCTTCAGATAACTCTATTTTTTCTATTACTCAATTACTAATCCTATATAGCATACTTAGACAAAGTCATCCTTCTGTATCCCTATTCTAGCATCCTACTTATGAGATACCTTTATATATCACCATTGTCTATATAGTTCTTACTGAATTAATTAGGATACCCTCAGGAGGATTGTTTATTACTAAGGACAAACGAAAAGTTCAGTTTACTGGAAATTCTACCTACATTGTATCTCTTCCCATAAAATGGGTAAGGGATATAGGACTTAAAGCCGGAGACACGCTTAATCTTACACCATTGCCTAACAAGACCCTGCTAGTTTCTTCCAGTTCGATCTCAAAGGAACATGCCGCTCCCAAGGCTACGATCGACTACATCCACTCGGATAGTGCGGAAAACAACCTCAGGATTCTAATTTCACATTATCTTGTGGGTTATGACTCTATCAGGTTGACCACCAAAAAAGGTTTCAGTGCTTATGACCGCAAGTTTATAAAGGACTCCGTGCGTCAAAAATTGATAGGTCTCGAACTTGTGGAAGAATCCAGAAATGAGCTGGTCTTTCAGTGCCTGCTTAATTACAATGACCTTCCCCTTGGTAGAGTAATCAAAAATATGTATGGTCTTGTACTTTCGATGCTTGAAGACTCAATGGCTGCCCTGAAGGATCACAATGTGGAAATTGCCGAAGACGTCATTCAGAGGGACGATGATGTGGACCGCTTCTATCTTCTTTCTGTCCGCCAGCTCAAAGCCTCAATTGAGGATATCGAGCTTTCAGAAAAGATAGGAATTCGGCATCCACGGGAATGTCTGGGGTACAGGCTCATTACCAAAAGCATTGAGCGCGTAGGAGACCATGCGGTCAGAATAGCCAGGAATGTCCTGAAAATGAGTACCGGGGTTAACTCTGATGACCCTATCTTCAAGATGGCCGAGCTTTCCCGCAAAGTTTTTGAAAGCTCGATTGATTCAATGGCGCAAGAAGACCTTCAGGCTATCAACAAAATTGTCGTGGAAGCAAAAAAGGTCTCTCAATTCGGAGTTTCTCTGGAGTCACGAGATGTCGAAGGTCCAGGTAACATTGAACTTAGCATGGTTCTGGAGAGCCTCAGGAGAGTAGCCGAGTACAGCGCTGATATCGCAGAAGTTGCAATCAATATGAACATAACGCAGATTTGAATTGAGATTATACAAACATAACAAGGAAGAGATATAAGCTGTCCAAAAGGTAAAAGAGGAAGAGATATAACTGTTAATTTTACAAAATCGACTTATTAATTATTCTCATCTTTTTGTTAAGGATTTAAGAATACGCTAAATCTCTTTCTTAAAAATACAACAAAAGCTATATGTTACCTAAAACCTTAAACCATGCCTATGGATTTTCAGATATTGGATGCAGATTATGAAGTAGTTAACGACAGCGGCCCCGTCATCCGCCTTTTTGGCAGAGGAGCGGACGGAAAAAGCGTTTGCTGTCTTGTCCCGGATTTTGAGCCTTATTTTTATCTCAAGGCCTCTGGAAACTTAAGTACTGTAGCCGGGCTTATAAAAGACACTTTTGGGCAGGTTAAAAAAGTAGAAATTGTTGAAAAATTTGAACCTGTAGGATACCAGAAATCAAAGAAGAAAATGCTCAAGATTACCACCCACTTGCCAAGGGATGTACCCGAGATCAGAGACGAGATTCTGAAAATCCAGGACGTTGTGAAAGCTGAAGGCAAATGGGAAGTTTATGAAAGTGATATTCTTTTCAGAAACCGTTTTTTAATTGACAGTGGGCTTGGAGGCATGGTCTGGGTTTCTGCAGAAGGAAGGCCTGTGGATCCTACTAGATATTTCAGGGCAAGTTCTGCAGGCGCTTCACGTTGTGAGAGCTTTTCACGTGATTCAGCGTTCCTTGCACCAGAGCTAAAAAGAGTCAAAAGCCTGACAATTGCTCCTCTTAAGTACCTCTCTTTTGACATAGAATGCCTGCCTCTTGATGGGGGAATGCCTTCTCCGGATGCTTCTCCTATACTTATGATCGCCTTTTCCTTCGAGCCCGAATATAAAGGGTATAAAACCATGGTTCTGGCGGCAAAGCATGTGGAAGGTATGGATGGAGATGTCGAGTGCTGCAAGAACGAAACCGAAATGCTAAAACGTTTTTTTGAGATATTTTGCGATTATGACCCTGACATAGTTGCAGGATATAACCATCAGGACTTTGATATTCCTTATATTACGGATAGAGTCAAAGCCCTTGTTGCAAAAGGGGAGTCAATCAATCCGGCTGTTGGAAGGGATGGTAGTCAGATGGGGTATCGGAGGTTCGGGCTAATTACCAGGACTGAAATTAAAGGACGGGTAGTAGTGGATGCTCTTCCCCTTGTGAGAAGGGCATTCAGCCTGAAGCAGTATACCCTGAGAGCTGTTTCAAAGGAGCTTTTGAATCGTGAAAAGCTCGATATTGCTCCTCTGGAAATGGAAAAATACTGGAGCGATTCGGGAGAAAAATTTAAGAAATTCATTAATTACGCACGCAGGGACTCTGAACTTGCACTTGAGCTTATCCTTAAGCTAAAGCTGCTTGACAAATATATCGCTCTTGCTCAGGTAAGTGGAAGCCTGCTCCAGGAGATTGTTGACGGGGGCCAGACTTCCATGGTCGAAACTCTGCTTTTCAGGGAATTCGCGCTCAGAGACAGGATAATTCTTCCAAAGCCGGGGGATGAGCTTTCAGCAGAAAGGTATGACATGAGTTCTGATCTGAAAGGCGGTGAAGTGCTCGAGCCTAAGAAGGGTCTTCTTGAAAATGTGCTGATTCTCGACTATAAATCTCTCTACCCGACCATTATGATGGCACACAACCTCTGCTATACAACTGTTGTTACCGGAGACAGGCCTGATGGGGGAACTATTAGGTCTCCTTCTGGTGGAGAATTTGTGCCTCCAGAGGTTAGCAGGGGAATTGTACCTTCGATTCTCGAAGACCTGCTTAATCAGAGGACCGAGACAAAGAAGAGAATGAAAAAGACATTAGATGAAAACGAATATAGAGTACTTGATGCTACTCAGCTTGCCCTGAAAATCCTCCTGAACAGTTTTTATGGTTATTCCGGGTACGCCAGGGCAAGGCTGTACAGCCTGACTCTTGCAAATGCCGTAACCAGCTTTGGAAGGAAAAACATCCTTGATACTCGGGATATTATTAATAATACTATCGGTAAAATAATTCTGAGGGATATGGCAGCATTGGTCTCTGACGAAGCCGGAGAACTTTCTCCTTCAGATAAGGAGGTGAAACTGTCAGTTGCCTATGGGGATACTGACAGTGTTTTTGTCCAATGCACTTCCAGAGGGGATTTGTCTCTTGAGGAGGTTAGCCTTGTAGGAAACAGGCTTGCAGATATCGTCTCTGCTTCCCTGCCTAATCCCATGGAGCTCGAATTTGAGTCAATTGCAAAACGCGCCCTTCTTATTGCAAAGAAGCGCTATGCCCTATGGCTTTTTGAGCCTAGGAATTCGGGCTGGGAAAGCGAAATCAAGGTCAAAGGAATGGAGACTGTCCGCAGGGACTGGTGCGAGTTGACTTCAAGAACTCTTAACAGAGTGCTTGAACTTGTGCTTATAGAAGGTGACGTTGATCGGGCTGTAGAGCATGTTAAGAAGGTCATTAGCGATGTCCGCAATCTTGACCCCAGAAGGGACTCTGAAATTATCGAAAGTCTTGTGCTTACCCGGACACTTACTCGAAAAACAGACAGCTACAAGAATAAGCAACCTCATCTGACTGTAGCAGAAAATCTTAAAAGGCGGACAGGGGTAATGCCTTCGATAGGGACAAGAATTCCCTTTGTCATCGTTGGAGGGAAAGGTCTTTTCGTAGACCGGGCTGAAGACCCGGACTATGTCCGGGAGCACAATGTGCCTATCGATGTGGATTATTATGTTAAAAAGCAGATTCTGCCACCTGTTGAACGCATTCTGGGAGTTTTCGGAGTAAACATATCTTCGCTTGACTTTGATTCAAAGCAGAAAGGACTATTTGATTTTGAGGCGAGGGAGCCTGAAGCAAGAAAACAGGAAAAGATAAAGCTTTTCTGTGAAATGGAAGGAGAAGGGAAGACACAGGAGAAAAGCACACTTTCGGAAAATGGACGCGTAGGGCAAAGTTCCCTATTCGATTTCTGAGTTTTAATTCAATGTTCCAAGTTAGCTATTTCAGATGGTTTCTCTTTTTCTGTAATTTATAACCTCTATATAGTTCATATGGTATATTATTTTATTAAGTTATTTTTGCTCGTATTTATTTTATTAAGCAGTTTATGCTCATATATAGTTCTCTATATTATCTTGACTATGTCACATTACCAAGTAAAGCATCATCATTGACCTCATACGCCAAATATTATGTTTGCAGTGAAATCGATGACAGCTATTGGAGTA
>JADGNM010000334.1 GCA_017883485.1 Methanosarcina sp. | reverse complement strand
GTATGGATACTGCAAGAATCCTGAAACAGAGCCTGACCTGGGATGCAGGATCGAGGATGTCGAAGAAGCTATCGCAAAGTTTTCTTTCTGAGGTGAAAGCATGAGCTACAAATTCCCTGTTCCAGATATGTCCAGCATCCAGCCAAGACCTGCTGACTTGCTATTCCCGGATCGGATCCCTAAGATGAAAGCGCACATATGCATGACCTGCAGCGGTAAAGTCGAAGGGTTTGACAGCGAGCTTTCCCAGAAGGAGTTCCTGATCTCCGGGATGTGCCAAAAGTGCCAGGATTCCATCTTCGGCGCGAGTGATGAGGAGTCTGAAGAAATCTGCATGGTTACATTTGGTTAGCCACAGCATCGGCTCTTTTTTTTTGCTGGTTGTCCGTTTCTACGCTTTCTCCGCAGACTTGTCCTGTACCTTTCCCCCTTCTCTTCCAAGCCGTTTTCCCCACTTCAATGGTTTATCTTAACATATACCCGGTGTTTTCTCAATATTTATACTGGTCATAATATAAGTGTAAGAAATTCAGCCTCTTAATGGACTTAATAATTTATTTGAAACAGCTGCGGATTTAAGCCCGTTAATGGATTTCATATAGCATTTATGAGATTCGTCATTATAAACTGAATTTGAATGTCATGATTGTATCAAATCCATAACATCTGAAAAAAGGGCGTAATTATACCAATATAACGGCAGGTATTCTCTTAGGGTGTTATCTTCAGGCTGTTCAACTTTGAGCTTGAAAAAACTTTGCGATGGCTCGGTTTTGCCTCTTGAGATTTATAATATTGATTATTATCTTAGAAAATGGGTGTTTGATGCAGAAAATTGTAAAAAAAAATTGAGGCCAATGACCTCAAAGGGAGTGCAAGCGTATTATACGTGCTCTCCTACTTTCCTAATACCTTCTTGATCTGGCCAACCTTTTCTTGAACTTTGCCTTCTATCTTTTCTTCTTTGCCTTCTATTTCAAGGTCGGTATTCTTGGTGATTTTTCCCGCAGCTTTCTTGATTTCACCCTTAACTTTGTGGATTTTGCTTTCTACCGTATCTTGTGTACTGCTTTTCATTGTCTTCCTCCTTTTGTGTAAAATCTTTTAGCTATGGCCTCATATTATGAGCCTGAAGCCGATGAATTCGGAGAATTATCATTAATACCTGCTGTTATGCATAATTCTGCCATTTCTCTCGACTCTTATAATATTTCTACTACATCATAGAAGTATCAGCCAAATTGATTACACTCCCATTTAGTAAAACACAGGGTGTATGAAGATATGGACTCTAAGGACTCAGGCGGTCTTAGGAGCCTGATTTCTCATTATTTAAAGCGCATATTTTCTTAAACGGCGGGAGTGTAAGGAGTGTAACTAATTTTGCCTACACTCACAAACCGTTTCTTTGAATACTTAAACTGCTTCTTTGGAGGTATTATACGATTTTACCCAGATATTTGAAATGCTGGTAAACATATCTGTGTATAACTTTGCCGCATTTTTCACGGGCTCCATGACCTCCTTAAACGGGCGCAATGTGGGTGTGTTATCAAGGAAGTTATCAAATGCATTTCCATACATTTTTGCCCAGAGATTATAAAATTCTTTATTTTTCTCCTGATAGGTATTCATCCATAAGGTATAAAATTCCATATAAGCTTCCGGGCTTGCCTTCCCCCGGGAAAACTCTTCTGATTTTACAGAAACCTTCAACATGGAGTCAATATACGGCACGTATAGCTTCTCGTATGAATCTATCCATATTTTTGATATCTGCTCAAAAGCCTCTGAATATATATCAGGTGTGCCTGTGATGTTCTCAAATATCTCCTTCATATTTTGCCTCAATGGCACTGTATTAAGCATGTTAAGCATTCTTCCATATGACTTGATCCACATATCATAGGCTTCTGTATATTTTGCAGGATCTGGTTCGCCCTGCAGTAGTTCGCGAGTCGCCCTGGAATTCTCCTCTAATTCGGCAATCCATAAATTGTATATTTTATTCGTTTCCTCTGCGCTAACCAGGAGTTTCTCAAAGGTTTCCTTATTGGATTCCAGAGTCGGAATTTTATACATTTTTCCGAAACTGTTCCGTAACGTTTTCACCCATTCACTATAAAATTCCTTATATGTTTCGGACATTATCTGAGAGAAATCTTTCTTTTCTTCACCCTCTATTCTTGTCTGTTTCTCCGATTCGTATCTCTCTTTATATTCCTGTTCTGGTCTTGCCGTTTCTTGTATCGATCTTAAATATTCTGCCTTCTGTCTTTCTTGTCCGTACTTTTCCTGCTCTCCCCTATAGCGCTTTTCCTGGTCTTCTGGACTTGGTTGCCCTATCTCTTTTCTTTCTTCCCACCATGAAGATGAAGTTGTTGAGATAGTTCCACGAACCCCTGTCTCTGAAATATCTTTACTTTCTTCATTTATTTTTTCTGTCTCTTCAATTTTTTTAACCATATTGTCCTCTTTTTCTTGTTTGTACCTTACCTGCTCTCCCCTATAGAGCTTTTCCTGATCTTGCGGACTTGGTTGCCCTATACTTTTTCTTTCTTCCCACCATGAAGATGAAGTTGTTGAGATAGTTCTATGTGCCCCTGTCTCTGAAATATCTTTACTTTCTTCATTTATTTTTCCTGTCTCTTCAATTTTTTTAACCATATTGTCCTCTCTTTCTTGTTTGTACCTTACCTGCTCTCCCCTATAGCGCTTTTCCTGATCTTGCGGACTTGGTTGCCCTATACTTTTTCTTTCTTCCCACCATGAAGATGGAGTTTTTGAGATAGTTCCGTGAGACCCTGTCTGTGAAATATCTTTCCTTTTTTCATTTATCTCTTCATTTTTTTTTCTTAGATATTTTCTCTCTTCAGTTTTATTAACCATATTATTCTCTCCTTTTAATTTGTTCATAATTTATTTTATCCTGAACCCGGTAGTCCCTAATGCTGCCAAGCTCTCATCACAACCCCAAAACCTTAATCGTATATAGTTTGAATGAGATTGTGTCGTTCCCTCCACTTCCTTTTTTCTTTGACAACCTTCTCTTAAAATAAAGATTGGCTGTCCTGCCATAAATATCCTATGTCTCAATCGCGACCTGGCTTTCAACTTTCGTACCTGCGCACGAAAATCACAAAGCTTTCTGAGTGCTTAGAAAGGATTAAAGCCCAGGCGGGAACGAATCCCATAGTTATTCCGCACACAGTTTTACCTGTGGTTGGTGTTCCTATAACATTCTAAACTTACGAGATTACCACGTAGATTTAGATAATGATTACCCGGTTTACTCTCCATTATATTTATGATATTATAGCATTAATAGCATTTATAAATTTTGGTTATCATATCAGGAAAAAATAGAAGCCGTAAAGCACCACAATCGAAAGCCTAATAGGATGCTTTATTTTGATTTTAAACATTTTATTTTTTTCTATAATTTTTTAAGCTTATTCGTAATAAGAACACGTTTATTCCCTAGCCAACAATCCTTCTCAACAACGCGCCAACCATGTAAGCTACGCTCGCAGCCAGTCCACCGACCAATAGCATCTCGATTCCGCTTCTTAAAGGGTTTAATTTGGTAATAATTACTTTCCCAATTCCCAGCCCAAAGATTGTCAACGCCGATAATATAACGGATACTGTGAAGGCTTCTGTCGAAGAAATTGGGTAGAACAATCCCAGTACGTAGACGATAAGCGGCATGAATCCAG
>JADGNM010000333.1 GCA_017883485.1 Methanosarcina sp. | reverse complement strand
CTTGTCATAGAACACTAAACAATTCCAAGATAACGGCGGGCGGCCCTTGCATACCCCATCCTTTAGGTTGGGGTGGCCGCCCGCAATTTGATTTATCCTGTCAGTTAGATTCTGTATTCGGTCTGTCTGCACTTAAACGAGCTTAAGATCCTTCGTAACTTTATCTATGATCTCTTCTTTTGCCGGGCCAATTCCAAGAACTGTGACCGTTCCAGATGGAATCTCCGTAAGTCCTGCATCCTGTATCAGGGCTGTTGGGAGTCCTTCCCTTCTCGCCTTTTCTTTAAGCTCATAAAGGTCTTTAAGAGTGGGAACTCTAAGGACAATTTTTTTCTGGCCTCCTTCCTTCCACTTTTCAAGATCGCTTTTGCTTGCCCATTCAGCCGCTGAAATCGCAGCGTGGGCCACCTGTACGGCAAACTTGCCTTTAGAAAGTTTCAGGTCATCCCGGGTAACTATACACTGTTTGTATTCACTCATTCTTTGCCTCGGGCTTATTCAAGGTCAGACTATATCTTAAGTGTTTTCGGTATCATCTTTCAGATTCAGATTGGGAATCTTTATTTAGTCTCTAAAAGATATCATACTATCTCAAATAATATTTGCAGTCATTTCATAAAATATTTTTGATGTATTCCATAATATATTCTGCAGGATTTATCCCCCATGCATCGTAAATCCCTTTTCCTGAAGGTGTTCCATTGACTTCAAGGATTTTAGGTGAGCTTTCCTTCGCGGAGCAGTCTTTGCCATGTTCTTCATTAGCTTTCTTCCCACACCCTTCGATAATGTCGACGCCTGCAAATGTTGTGCCTATTGCAAGGGAAGCTTTTTCTGCAAGTTCTTTTTGCTCATTGGTCAGGACGCAGCGATCTGCGCTACCTCCCTGACTAAGGTTGTTTACCCACGAACCTGCTGCAGCTTTCCTGTAGATTGCACCTATAGTAGTGCCAGCAACAACGAATGCTCTGATATCCCTTTCAGGGTTTTCTATAAACTCCTGAATATACAGCATTCCCCTTTCTTCAAGTAACCTATCAAGAGAAGCCTCAAGGGATGCAGATTTGACTTTTCTATCCGAAAACAGAACTTCCCCATTCCTGACCCTTGCAATATCCTTTCCCTTATACCCAAAAACAGGTTTTATGACAGAATCTCCAAACCTCGATACCGCCCTCAGGGCTGCTTCCATATCCTGCACAGCTAAAGTTTCAGGTGCAGGAAGACAAGCTTTTGCCATAAGATAAGATGCATGATACTTATTTGCCGCATTCTGGATAGCTTCAGGGGAATTAATAACCGGAATTCCTCCAGCCTCCAGTTCCCTCATGATATCAAATCTGAAAGAAACACCTTCGAAAGCCCCGGCACCTACGTCCCTCACAATAATGGCATCAAGGTCTGAAAGAGAAAGACTACCTGCTTTAAAATGAACTGTCGATTCAGGAATTGTTGAATTTATGCTAACTTCTGCAGTTCTTAGATCAAGAGCGTAAGGTGAAAAACCTTTTATCCTCGCTGCATTAATAAGTGCCCTGGCCGTCCAATCGGCGGGGTCAGTAATTACAATCCCTATTTTTTTCATACAGTATCATCTGGAGGATACCAGATCAAGTTTACGATTAAAAGAAATGTGGAAAGACTGGAGGATTCTCATCTTTCTTTTCTCAGGTCTACTCTTCAAGAGTTTCAAGTCCCTGCTTTTTGCGATGATCATTGATTGCATTGTGGATAGCTTCCCTGGAGACTACCGAACACTCCAGTTTTCCGGGAGGCAGTCCTTCCAGGGCTTCAGCTACGGCTTCGTTTGTAAGCTCCCAGGCTTCATTGAGAGTCTTGCCTTTTATCAATTCTGTTGCCATACTGCTGGATGCAATTGCTGCTGCACAACCGAAAGTTTTAAACTTTACGTCCTCAATTCGGTCATCCCGTATTTTCAGGAAAATTTTCATGTAGTCCCCATGCGGGTTTCCAGCCTCTCCAATGCCGTCAGCGTTTTCGATTTCCCCTACATTTCTTGGATTCATGAAATGGTCCATGACTTTCTTATTGTACACGAAACTCCCTCTATTCCTATTTACTCCGTTCCTACACTCTTTTCCCGTAATTACGTGCTTCTGCTTTCCATATAGCTTCTACTTTCCATATATAATGTACATTACATGCATTAGTTATTTCTCACATACACTTCCAGGATTATAGAATGGAGACATGTTCCTTAGCTTTCCAACAGTCTCAGGCAGTACATCGAGAACATAATCAATATCTTCTTTGGAGTTTGCATCCCCAAGAGTCAAGCGAAGGGACCCCTGAGCTATTTCAGGAGGCAGACCTATTGCCCTCAGCACGTGCGAGGTTTCTAGAGAACCTGAAGAACAGGCGCTGCCTGTGGAGCTGCAAATTCCCATCTGGTCGAGCATGAGCAGTAAGGACTCCCCTTCCACGAACTCAAAACTAAAATTCAGGTTTCCTGGAAGGCGCTTTTCAGGATGCCCATTCAACCTGCAGTTGGGAATCTCAAGGACCCCGGAAAGCAGGCGGTCTCTCATTTTTATAATTATTTCGTTGTGCTCTTCAATGTTTGCTGTTGCAAGTTCTATTGCCTTTCCCATTCCTACAATACCTGCCACATTCTCTGTTCCTGCACGTTTTCCCCTCTCCTGCCCGCCTCCATGCATGAAATTGTCAATCTGCGTGCCTTCCTTGAGAAATAAAGCTCCGATCCCTTTTGGCCCATAGAATTTGTGAGAGGAAAGTGAGAGCATATCTACATCCTTATGCTTCTGCTTCATGTCAAGCTGAACCGCACCAATGACTTGCATGGCATCAGTATGGAAGAGCACATCATGCTCCTTTGCAACCTTTCCGATCTCTTGAATAGGTTCTATGGTTCCGATCTCATTGTTAGCATACATAACCGAGATCAGGATAGTATCCTCTTTGAGTGCGGCTTCCACTTCTGCAGGATCTACAAGCCCATACCTGTCTACAGGCAGGTAGGTCACATCAAAGCCCTGTCCCTCCAGATACTCACATGGGTAAAGCACTGCATGGTGTTCGATAGAAGTCGTGATAATATGCTTCCCTTTTTTCTGCCTGGAAAAAGCTGTTCCCTTGATAGCCCAGTTGTCGGATTCGGTTCCTCCTGAAGTGAAATAAATCTCATCAGGTTTAGCTCCAAGAGCCTTTGCAAGCTGCTCACGGGCTGTCTCTATTGCCTCTTTGCCTTCTCTACCTATTGAGTACAGGGAAGAAGGGTTTCCAAAATATTCTTTCAAAAAAGGTATCATAGATTCAGCCACATCAGGTTTTATAGAGGTTGTGGCTGCGTGATCCATGTAAACAAAACGCTTTTCTCTCATCAGAACACCCAATGAAATTAGGGTTTTGCGCATATGAACCTATTGTGCCATATCATTTTTCAGAGTTGTACGGCCATCAAATTTTCAATAAGTCTTTACCTGAATATGAAAAACTTGATAATGTGGGATTACCTGAAAAGAGAGATAAAGAGAAAAACAAGAAAATAAAGGTAACTATTCAGATAGCTTTGAAAGGCTCAAACTTTTTCGCTATAGATAATTTATATAAAACTAATTATTTTTATCCTTGATGAAACGCGAAAAGATTCTTGCACTCTGTGCTTCAAACCCTGAGGTTGTAGTTTACATTGAGAGTCTGGAATCTCAAATGTCGCCAAAAAAAGAGTGACAAGAAACCTGG
>JADGNM010000332.1 GCA_017883485.1 Methanosarcina sp. | reverse complement strand
TGCTATACTAAAAGGTCATTTTGTTGATATAAGGTTAATAAAATGTCCAATAGTCAAATATTATTGTCCTATATTGGCAGGGGTTCGAAATGTGCAATTGAAGCAAAATCAACTCCGGAATATATCAGCGTGAGAATTTGCTTCTCATTTTCGGACAGGTTGATTGCAGGTTTATGCTTTTCAAAAAGTCTATGGAGGTAATTTTCAAGCATTTCCAATGTGCTTTCCGGACAAAGGACAAGGCTTGTTATTACATTACTCTTTACAACGTGAGAAAGGACAAGAACCCTCCTCTGCTTCCCGCCGACATCTCTCATATCTTTGTTTATGGATCCGAGACTTTCAATTGAAATCCTCTGCTGATTTTTTGACGACAAAAACCAAAGTCCTTCGTCTGTTACACTAAAATATCCTTTTTCCCACTGCGCAGCCGATGATACAACACCACCAACAGTAGCAAATGCCAAAAAATATACTGCAAATTTATCGGCTTTAAGGTTAAATGCAATATATCTGAAGACCTGTTGGTGAATATCTTTCGGAAGTTGGAGTGTGATTTTACTATCTTTTTTTATCTGGATGCACCTGATACCATTCACGTCAATATCTTCCAGGTCTTCTATTTCCCCAAGGGAAATCTTCTGCTTACCTAAGATTATGCTGTCATCGGTTACTACAAGTTCCGTATCCACCCATCCCCCGGTATAAATTTTCACAGGAGTTCGAAGGTGGACTTTATCGGTCATCTTTTTATCTCCTTGAGTTCATCTTCGCTGAATAACTCTTTGAGATCCATCAATGTAAGAAGGCCATCTTCAAGTTTTCCTACTCCCTTTAAGAACCTTGAATCATCTTTTAAGGCTAAGAACCGGGGTATCTCTTCTATGTTCTGGGAGGACAGATACTTAACTTCACTGACACTGTCAACCATAACCCCTACAATAGCATCGTTTAATTCGATTACAATAATCCTGGTATTCTCATCATTTTTTTTCGGCTCTTTCCCAAGTCTCTTTCTAAGATTTATGATGGCTGCTATTTGACCCCTCAGGTTTAAGACTCCCTCTATGTAACTGGGTACGTTTGAAATTCTAGTAATCTGAGTAGGCAGGATAATCTCTTTTACCTGAGAAATTTCAACCCCATACCTTTCTTCACCAAGATTAAAGACAATTACCTGAATTGTACTGTCCACGTTTACAATTTGACTATGATAACTCATGCGTAATCACCTCGAAGGGGGCCAATAGAATTTGTGGTGTTCCATTAACCCTCGCTTTAACCACTCCCTTTTGACTTTCAATATGCCTTTAAATTGCCCTTCCTCTCAAAATTTTTCATCTTTCTGACAGGTTGTTGACTGTTATTTGCTTCTATAGAAACTTTGAAGCTCTCCATCAACGTGTCGACTGTTTTCTGAGCATAGTTGCTAACATTCTGTGCTGAGGCATTGACTTGCTGCAGTGCAGCTGTCTGCTCCTGGATAGCAGCGGAGGTTTCTTCACTGCTGGCAGCATTTTCTTCTGCAGTTGATGCAGCCTCACTTATGCTTTTGTCAATGCTCTCGATTTTCCCCAGGCCTTCTTCTGCAAGTCTATCCAGTTCAGCCAGCATCGAATTTATTGTATTAACCGCCTCGACAATCTCATGGCTCTTATTCAAAGCCTGTTTAATGTTCTTATTCCCTGTCTCGACACTTGACTGTGCTTTGTCAATCGCTTCTGTCACTTTTTTTGTTTCCTTCTGGACACTTGTAACGATTCCGTTTATATCATCGGTACTTTTCCTTGAATCCGCAGCAAGCTTCCTGACTTCATCGGCGACAACAGCAAACCCCCTCCCGTGTTCACCGGCTCTTGCAGCTTCAATTGCCGCATTTAATGCCAGGAGGTTGGTCTGGTCGGCAATAGATTTGATTTTTCCCGTAACAGCACCGATATTATCGACAGCACTATCCAGCGAATGAACAATGTCTCCAAGTTTCGAAACTTCTGCAGCAAACTGTCCAAGGTCTTCAAGAGCCAAATTGCCAAGACCCTGGGCCTCCTCACTCGTCTTGCCTACCTGTGAAGCATAGTTAGAAGATTTATGGGAAGACTGACTGAGCTTTTTGAAAATTTCCTGAGAAGCTTTTACGTCTGAAGCTGCAGTGCCTGCATACCTTGAAAGGTTCTCTGCCCCGGATGAAATCTGCTCTGCAGCTGTTGAAATCTGCTGCATGCCAATATTCATCTGTTTGGCGGCTTCTTCTGCTCTCTGAGCTTCTTCCAGAGTCTGAGTCATGTCTTTTAGGGCGTTTTCAATGAGGAATTTCAAATTATTTACAAATTTGTTGAACTCATCAAAAATTTTGCCGAATTCATCGTCCTTTGTTTTTTCTAGACGTATATCGAGTTCTCCTTCCTCAATTTTTTTGATACCCTTTCCAAGATCCTTCAGACAAATATTTGAGTAATTTAAAATGTTTTCGGCATCATTTTCTTTCTTTTTCATCTCTGTTAAATCGGTTACAGTAGTGAAAATACCCATCGTGACGCCGGAATCGTCTATTACCGGGTAAGCAGAAACCAAAGAGAATAGCGGTTTATCCAAAACCTTAAATTTAACATAAGCTTCCTGATCAATAACCGCTTTTCCACTTTCCATTACCTTTTCAGTAATTGTTTTATTATTATTCTCAGTCTCTAAAAATTCGTGAACTTCCATGCCGACTGCTTGATCTACATTTTTAAACTTGTGAAGTTTTAAGAAGTAATCGTTGGTGTACTTTATCCTTCCAGTCATATCTACGTACCATGCGATTGATGGTTCGGGTATGCTGCTAATAAGTGTTTTCTGAGAGTCTTCTCTTCTTTTTACTTCTGCAGTTACGTCTAAAAATACTCCTTCTATAAAGGCCAGTTTTCCGTTGTCATCGTACACTGAATGGCCTTTTTCAAGGATGAATGCAGTATTTCCATCGGATCTTTTGATCCTGTATTCAACTTGATAGGAGGTTTTATTTTTCTTTGCTTTCCCGATAGCTTTTTCGATTACTGAAATATCCTCTTTAAAGGCAATATCGAACCAGGATAATTCTCGAGAAATAAAATCCGCTTTGGAATAACCGGTTAACTTCTCAACACTTTCATTTATATAATCTATCCCCCATAATGACTTATTCGATACTCTAAAAACTGTTACCGGAAGGTTTTCAATTATCCAGTTCTTTCCTTTTGCCTCTAAAGTTACAGTTTCAACTAAGTTTTTTGATGAGTTACTCAGCACAGATTTATCTAAATCAGCATCTGTTAAGGACACTTTTCACCACTCTCCCGAATTAGTTATATACCAACTAATATTATAATTATAATAAGTATTTAAATCTATAGGTGAGACAAAAGCTTTTAACCCGGCTAGCGTTCCAATTACTTTTTGTACTTTATTGTATTGATGCGAAAGCAAACAAATAAACTTAGTATCGACAGGCTATTTGGAAAATATCTTCAAAAGTAGAGATTACCAAAGTACACGGGATTTGTTATATTACTGCTTTTGCATGATTTTGTCTTATAAGCAGAAAATCAAATTTTATACAAATATTTTATATAGTTGAATTACTGCCGTATGAATTTGACAATTAAACTCAGAATAGTTTTGTCTTAAGTAAAAGGTGGAAACTGTATTGAAGCGTATATCGAGTTTATCCGAAACTCACTTGCTCGTGATCAATAAAAATTCCGAGAT
>JADGNM010000331.1 GCA_017883485.1 Methanosarcina sp. | reverse complement strand
TAGCCAACAGTTGAATAAAATCAGCTCATCGAAATTTGCCCATTGAATCTTGATAAAGATGCCTATTGATATTGTTTTACCCAGGCTGAATAGTTACGATTTAGTTTATATATACGATTTTTAGTTTACGATACATTCTTCTTAATCAAAAGGTGAAAATAAGCATGTTTGAAGTCTACTGTGACTCTTCTTATAATGAAAGTGAGGACTCTTATATTGGCTGCGCTGTGCTTCGGGACGGCAGGCAGATTTACCAGTCCACTGCTAAAATTCAGAATAACCCCGAAAGTAATCTTAATTGCGAACTAGCTGCACTTGATTTCGCAGTCACCCTGGCTAAGATTTTTTCGAAGAATGACAAGGAGATAATCATTTACAATGACTCGACGGAGGCTGTAAAGTTTTTCCAGGCTAACAGGAAAGAAATCGAAAAAGAGTTTCCCAAATCCAGTGTTAGCTTTGAATATGTTCCCAGAGAAAAAGTTAATCAGGCAATTGCTGACAGCCTTTCTAAAAAGTTTCCCATTTTTTTCCTTGACATTCCTACTTTCGAAGTCGAATCTTTTTCACGGAGGGAAGACATTTTATCAGACATTGCCCGGAATGGGCCCAGTATTTTCTATCTGGTAAAAAATGAGGAAATGTCTACTAATAAAAAAACCTGCTACAGGCTGGTAATCCGCACCATGGAAAAAATACTTTCGGATGACAGGCTTTATCTTGTAAAAAAAGGAGGTCCTGGCACTCAGGTAAAGGCTGCAGATGATATAAGAAAAGACCTATCCGATCTCTCAGTTATCTCTTCTCTGGATGCAAAGGGTATCAGGCTTGAGAATTCTTATTTCTTGCTCACGGATGAAACCTGGGGACTTCGGGGCACGGACAACCAGGCATATTCTATTCTGCCTGCTTCTGTTCCTCACAGGATTATCTGTGACGAAGTGGACAGATCTCCTCAAAACATCTTCAGAAAAGCAGAACGCTTCAGGTAATTTTCCCTTCCTGCCAATACTTTTACGGTCTTTGTCCTTGAAATAAGTACCCAAAATTTATGGGTATTCCCGCTCTATATACAATAGGGGTGCTAATTCGATGGAATATCACGATATAGAGATAAGACATTTTGCAGCTGAAATCAAGCAGGATGCAGAAAAGGAGTATCAAGGGCAAGCTGATGAACCAAAAAGACCTGGCGAAGAGACCAGTATCCGGTATACTGGTGCTCCGGAAGGAGAAGTCTGTAAATCTTGTCTGGAGATGCCTGAAGAACAACGTAAGAGTATGATTCTGGAAATACAGCAGGTGGCAGAAGAGATACTAAAAGCCCACAAAGTAATTGTTGAGCTTAGTGATCTTCTAAAGGGTGAATGGTTCCTTAAGCTCCAGAAACCAGGAATTGAAAAGAGACTGGTCATCGGAAAATATGGGGAGGAAATTTTCATAGGGCTTTATAATTACTCGGACGAAGTTCCTATTCCCGATCCGAATCTTGTTCTGCTATCACAGAACGGGTTCTGGTATCCGCAGAGAATTGAGGAAAAGTTTGAAGAGGCAGTTTCTTCGTTTTTCACAGGAGCATATGGGGACTATGATTTCCTTAATATTGTCCCTGAGAATATTGAAAAGTTTCAGGCATTTCAACGAGATTTTGCAAAGACACTTGAGAATCAGGGCTGGGATAAACCGGATGTAAAGATTGTCGAAAAAATTACGCCAAGATATTAAACGAGGAGCATTAAAATTACTTCAGGATTGATTCCATCCCAGCAATTAGTTTTTCTTTTGCTTTTTGCTTTATTTCCGTGTTATTCTTTCCACATAATATTTAAATATTGAAAGCATACGCAGTTTCAGGTATAGCTTCAGCGAAGCTAATTGCTTTTACCTCAGTCCCTTTCACAATAATTACTTTCAGAAGGTCTTTTATGTTTTCAATAAACTCCGAATGCATCCTATCAAAAAAAACTGAAGATATCCCTCCTTTCTATGTAATGGAAGTGCTGGAAAGTGCCCAGGCTCTGGAAACTGAGGGAAGGCACATAATACATCTCGAGGTCGGAGAGCCTGATTTCCCTACGGCCCCTCACATCTGTGAGGCGGCTTGTGCTGCTATTGGTCGGGGATCTACAAAGTACACTCACAGCCAGGGGCTCCTGGCTCTCAGAGAGGCAATAGTCGAATCTTATCAAAATAAGTTTGGAATTGAACTGGACCCAAATCAGGTCATTGTAACATCAGGGACAAGTCCCGGTCTCTTGATGGTCTTCATGGCCCTGCTTGAAAAGAGGGATGAAGTAATAATGTCAAATCCTCACTATGCATGCTATCCGAATTTCGTAAAATGCCTGGGTGGAACCCCTGTTTATGTCTATACGAACGAGGCAAATGGCTTTTCCGTAGAACCGGAAACAGTAAGGCATTGCCTGAGTCCCTATACCAAGGCTATTCTCATTAACAGTCCTTCGAATCCCACCGGGCATGTCATGTCTCCCGAAAGCTTGCAGGGACTTGCTGCGATAGCAGAAGAAAAAGAAATCCCTATAATTTCGGACGAAATCTACCAGGGCCTGATCTATAGCGGAGAGGAGCATACGATCCTTGAGTACACAAATAATGCCTTTGTCCTGAACGGCTTTTCCAAATTATACGCTATGACAGGCTGGAGGCTCGGATATATTATATGTCCGCCTGAATGTGTTCGTGCACTCCAGAAAATCCACCAGAATTTCTTTATCTGTTCTAATTCCTTTGTCCAGGAAGCAGGAATCGCAGCCTTAAAAGGCCCCCAGGAACATGTTGCAGAGATGATACAGACCTATAATACGCGCCGCCAGTATATGCTGAAAAGGCTCCTTGGCATGGGTCTTGATGTCGGCAAAGAGCCAATGGGAGCTTTCTATGTCCTTGCCGATGCGCGCAAGTATAGTAATAACTCTTTGGAATTAAGCCGCCGCATTCTTAACGAAGCAGGTGTTGCAGTGACCCCCGGAATTGACTTTGGGAACGGCGCAGAAGGCTATTTGCGCTTTTGCTATGCGAACAGCATCGAAAATATAAAGGAAGGTATGGACAGGCTGGAGGCTTTTTTAGAAAAAGAGCATGACAGATAAGGATTTGAAAAAGATCATGGGAGATGAAAATTTTTCTAATTTTGAAATCCAGATAGATTGCTCTGGCCCTTGCCGTTTTTTTCCGGGCAAAAAAGTCCTGTAATCATCCAGGTACCATACGTAAAATGAGTCCCCATTATGAAGTAAAGTTCTTTCCCCTGACTGCGCTCAATGAAATATTCTCTTACCTTCCTTTTTATGTCCGCTGGCCTCTGTTCATCCCTTATAATATTTCTTATAGTCTCATTGAATTCCCAATCGAGAATGATAACTTTGTGCCCTCTGCAGGCATCTTCCCCCTCGCATCTGAAAACACACCTTACCTCTACAGGTATTCCGGCTCTTTCTCCTATTTCCAGAAAATCCCCTATTAGGTTAAAGTATTGCTGCCTGTCATAAGCTTCAATTCTGTTTACCTTTACCTCGATATCCAGAATCTCCGGCTTTACTATCCCCAGGCTCGCTCCCTCGATATTCAGCTTTTCTAAGGACGTCGAGAGCGGCAGGACAAGCCCTTTTATTTCCCTTTCTGGCTCTTCGTTGCTTTATGTGGGTAGCTTGAAATCTAACTTTCCTTTTTTTAGATAGATCGTATTAATAAAATATTGAGTGTTTCGAAACCCTCTGGC
>JADGNM010000330.1 GCA_017883485.1 Methanosarcina sp. | reverse complement strand
AAGAGAAGCAGGGATTACAGATTCAAAGTGGACACTAAGAAATCTTCTAACATTTAAGTGCTTCAAAACACCAATCATATAACGCTGGACGACCAAACTGTTGGGAAGCTTGGTAATGATATTGATGCTCTTGCAAAAAAGACAGGGAATGAGGCCTTAAAACTTGCAAAAAGTATCAACGCAGAAATTAAGGCAATTCCGGGGGAAATAAAGTCCATCGATGTGAAGAATGAGATAAAGGGCATCACTGGCAGGGTTGAAAAACTGGCTGATGCAACCGGAGAAAGTGCAAAAAAACTTGCCTCTGATATTAAGACAGATGTCAAGAAACTCGTGGAAAAAATTGAAAGCTCAACATCAAAGAAAAAATAAATCGATTTCGTCGACAGATGGGAGGTCGAGGACCTTTCCATCTTTATCGCCTTTTATCACTCTTTTTTTCTGTTGGTTTAAGTAAGAAACCGATTAGTTTAAGTGACATGCAGTACTTTGACATTTTACCGTATTTTTCATATTTGGAAAGTGTTTTGCTTTATGGATAATTTTATATTTAGCCTGCCTAATGTATAAAATACCTTAGAGGGATAAATGTGCAATGGTATTCAGGCTTTTTCAGGAGGTTTATAGCCTCTGTAATCGATATCTTCGTAATTATCCTTTTCTTTGTATTCGTCCAGTTTATCCTGGGAATTATGGATGGGCTTTTTTTTAATATAATTATCTTTCTTATTGTTTGGAATTATTTTGCCTTCCAGGAGAGTTCTACCAGGAAAGGAACGGTAGGCAAGCAAGCTATGAATCTCATTGTAACTGATCTTGACGGAAACAAAATTTCTTTTACACAAGCAACAATACGCTTCTTAGGGAAATTTCTGGCTGCAGTTCCTTTCTTTGCAGGGTTCCTATTAATCTTCTGTACTAGAAAAAAACAGGCTCTTCACGATATCATCGCAAAGACCCTTGTGTTTGTCCAGGAAGACTAATCTCAGCTTAAGTCCTTTCCCTTTCATTTTTTCCTTGCTTTCATTTTTTTCCTTGCTTTCATTTTGTTCCGGAAAAGCACTGCAGTTCCGAAAAATCCGCCTAATGCCGGAACCATTTCGAAGCCCGGAGTTTTTTCCTTTCCTGCAGTTCCTGCAGCTCCATTATGCTGTGAACTTCCAGCAGCTCCATCATACTTTGCACTTTGAGTAGCACCTGAGTTTCTGTAGGAAGATGAAGAAGCAGCAGACTCGCCAGAATAAGATTTAGACTGCCCGGAAGCGGGTTCAGACTGGGCAGAGAAGGGAGAAGACATCGAATTATCCGCAGACGTCTCGTCTTTTACCGCAGGCTTTTCAGTTCCGGTTCCTTGAGTTGTTTCTTCCACAAACCCTTTATTTTCTGCCTCTGCCGGATAAGGGTTAGTTTTTTCAGGCAATTCTACGAAAAGAGAGGTGTATGGGGTTACGAATCCGAATTCCAGGGCAAGATTGGTTACTTCGGATACAAGCGGCTCGCTTTCTCCTTCAACCTCAATCCTGTCAAGGAGCGAATTTATGGTTGTATAAGCCCAGACCCTGGGGATGAAAGCGTTCGCATTTTTGGGTCTTACGGGAAATTCTTTTGAGAAAACTTTGTCTCCTGTCCTGGTGGTCGCGGAGATTTCAGCTAGAATATTCTTTGTCTCCGGATTATATTTTCCCAGGATTATTGCATCCGAACCTGCAAACAGGTTCTTTTTTCCGGTGCTCACGATTTCCGAGGTTCCTTCGCTGTAGGAGAAATTCATATCCGTGATAAGGGGAGTTGAGATCGTTTCATAAAAGCTGCCTATTTTATCGGATCCATTGTCCGGGGAAAACCATTCTGCAGTGCCGTAGTTTTCAAGACTCATGGCTTTAAGGAAGTGGTAGTTGCTCTCGTCATTGATCCCGAAGGCAACTGAAAAGATGGAAACATCCGCAATATTTGCATCTTTAAGGTTCTGGCGGATTGCATAAGGAGAGACAACACCTTCGGTAGGCAGCCCGTCGGTCAGGAAAACAATTATCGGAACCCTCTCGCTTCCCGAACTGAACATCCTGAGCGCCTTGAGCAGGGCTTCGTTGATATTCGTGTTCCCGTTTGCTTCAAGGCTGTTTACAAATTCTACGGCTTTTGACTTTTCTTCCGGACTTTCTTCCATTAAAGTCTCGGAATAACTCTTCACGGTAGTATCGAAGGATATAATATTGAAATGGTCCTCCGGGGGAAGATCTTTAATGATCTTCCCGAAAGCTTCTTTTACCTGCGCGATTTTGTACCCACGCATTGAACCCGATTTGTCGAGCACAAAGATTATTTCCTTGTTCAGGGGTGAAGTCCCCAGGTCCTCTACGCTCGGGGAAAAGATGTGCATCATATACTCCTGCCCGCCGTCGTCATAAAACAGCATATTCCCGCCCAGGGGAGGGTTCGCAGTTTCGAACACGACTCTCAGTTCCGAGGTCGGCAGAGAATTCGTTTCGTACACTACTTGTCCGCTATTTGAAGAAAGATACTTGACTTTTGCTGCCGGGAAGTTCGGAGCTTCAAGGCGGGTGAGCGGATTTTCCGAATCGATGTTAACGGTTACTGTGAGATGATCTGCAGGGCTTTCACTTTCCAGGGACTGCACAAGTTCATACTCCCTAAGATTTTTCTTAAGAGCCTGTTCATAGGTCAGCTTCACGATAATACTCTGTCCGGGCTCAAAGTTCAGGGCGTAAGAAAAGAGGTGTTTTCCCTTTGTTTCAAGAAGCCCTGCAGTCCTGCCCTCCGAAGCTGCAGTGTCGAATTTTCTTGAAGCCTCTTCTTTTTTCAGGACTTCGGCTTTGTATTCTTTTCCGTCAACGATAATGGAAAAACCCGAGACGAAAGCCTCTTCCGGAATCAGGAAACTGAAGCTGTCTTCAACTGATGAACTGGTCGGGTTGCTGAGTTTTTCTTCCACAGTAGTATTTGCGTATCCGTTGTTTACATTAGCGGTGACTTTCAAGTATTCTGCAACAGGACTGGCTGCTCCTGCCTGGGCAGTTGCCAGCAAAACCAGGCAGATTATCAAAATTTTCCTGATATTTTCCTTAATAAAAATCCCCTCTATTTGGTTCTATCAATAAATAGGGAAACCTATCCGTAATATTTCATGCAGGAACCCTGGAATTTTTTCCGGAAAAAAGTTACTCAGTCCCGCAATAGAAAATACAACGCCGTTTTATTTATATTTGGCTTTGACTGCGGATTACTTCGCAGTTATATCTAAAAAGTCAGAAAAAGCTCTAACATTCGAATCACTTCATTTTCAGGCTTTTTTAGCGGAGGGGTAGTTCACAAAATCTCAGAATTAGGGTATTTTTGCATATCCCCCCGAAAAGGGATATTAAGAGCCTATCCGAAAAGTAATAATGGCATGTTGTGAAAGTTGCTATAGAGCTCTAATTAAAGTATCCTTTCCGGTTATGCATATTGCCATTGTTAAAGTTGCAGTAGGTAACAGCACTTTTTGGATAGGCTCTTAGTTTTCTAGTGTCGCGTCCATCCTCAAGGATTGAATTATTCTGAATTGTCGCATTCGATTTTACACGACATTTTGCTGTTGACTCGACACTAGGGTAAAAATTGAAAAAAGAGAATTTTTATTTATTCGATTGTTTCGATTTTCTCTTTCTTGACAAAGGGTTTATCTATTTTCTCAGGCATCCAGCTAGGCCTATTTTCGGGAGCTTTTACAGTTTCTTTCCA
>JADGNM010000329.1 GCA_017883485.1 Methanosarcina sp. | reverse complement strand
TCTTGTCATAGAACACTAAACAATTCCAAGATAACGGCGGGCGGCCCTTGCATACCCCATCCTTTAGGTTGGGGTGGCCGCCCGCAATTTGATTTATTTATATGTGCTGATTTTAATTTTCAAGAAGATAAAAGACTTTATTAGTGATAAAATGACAAATTTTTGGCCAAGGAAGATCTCTTTGTATTTTCAAATATGGGAACTGACAATTTAAATTATATCAACAGAAGAATTAATATAGATCTCAGTATGATCAAAGGAAAAGGCCGGAACTCCATAAGAACAATAACTTTGAGAGACATTTGCATGCAAAATGAGCCGATTACGCCGGAATTGAAAGCTTTTCTTATTTCTATAGGCTCGGTTTCTATAGATTCTTCCTTTATTCCACGGGCTCGTGGCTCCACGGCAGGTCCTGGGGCAGGCACAGGTTCCGTGTTCTTCAGGGCAGGAGAAAAACGGGTAAGGCTAAGCATAAATAAGGACTCCCGACTTTCCATACTGAAGGTAGAAGGGGAGGGAAATGTTGCCATCTTCCATGAGGGAAGAGAAATTGCTAGAGGGAAACTTGAGCCTGCCCTCGCTCACTGCCCTGAGCAGGCATTCATAACTCTCTGTGAAAAGTGCATATTTGACTGCAAATACTGCCCCGTGCCCAAATTGCAGGGGCATGTGAAAAGTGAGGAAGAGGTTTTGAGTATTGTGGATGAGGTTTTAAAATCAGGAAATCTGAAAGCCATATCCCTTACATCAGGGGTCGAAACCTCAGTGGAAGGCGAAGTAGAACGTGTGCTCAAACTGCTTCCTGCTCTCAAAAAGTACAATGTTCCCATTGGAGTTTCGGTGTACCCTACAGCGGGTTGTTCCAGAAAATTCTATGAAGCCGGCGTTTCCGAAGTCAAATACAATGTTGAAACAATGGATTGTGAAATATTCAAAAAGGTTTGTGGAGACCTTTCCCTTGATTATATCCTGGACAGACTCAAAGAAGCTGTGGATGCTTTCGGAAAAAATCGAGTTTTCAGTAACCTTATAATAGGACTTGGGGAAAGCGACTCTTCTGTTACGGAAGGGATCGAGACCCTTGTAAAGATGAGAGTAATTCCTATCTTGCGGCCGGTAAACCCTCACCCTCTTAGAGTTGGAGACTGCTTTACCGAACGTCCTTCCCCTGAGCGAATTTTAAAACTTGCAAAAATTGAAGCTGAAATGCTCAGGAGATATGGGCTTAATCCAGGGCTTGCAAAGACTATGTGCCTGAAATGTACAGGATGTGACCTTGTTCCTTTTGTTGACTTTTAGTCTAAACTGCTTTTAATTTTTTACTGGAAGATTTTTTTTTCATTTATTATATCTCTTTTTCAGAATCGTTTGAATTTTTCTTTTATCATCCTAAAGAGGGACCCCTTTATTTCTACTGGAACTATCGACAAATCTATTTTTTTACAATTATTATTTCTGTTATATTCACCATTTTTGTTTTTTTTCTATATATTTTTCAATTTAACTTTCACATTTCTTATTTTTATTTAGAGATAATTCTCTTATCATTTTTGCTACAATTGTTCAGGATTTTTAAAATTTTAGTTTGCGATTTCGTTCGTATAATGTCCAAACTGTTTGAAATTAGTTATAGGATTATAGGATTTAACTCTCGTATTTTTTGTCCCCATTAAGAAAGGGGCGATATCCCTTTATTTCCACTGCAATCTATTGATAAGCAACTTGAGGCTCACGAAATATATACATGAATAGAGAGTATTATCTCGTTTTTGTAATAAATGTGCAAATATTTCATGGAAAAAATTAATAATGTAAAAAGCGAAACTTTCTATTATTTTGTATTATGCTTTCAAAATGAAATCCCTGATCATAATTGTTAAGATTACGATTTAAGAGGGATGACGTTCAAAAAAGATTATAACATTTCGGAAAAGGAACGAAACGTCGAAAAATATATCTCCGAAGTTAGACTCCAGTTGAGTTCAGGCTTCTTTATCTTTTTGATGGACTTCTTCTAAAAAATGGAACCCCTTTATTTCCACTGCAATAATCATAATAAATTTCTTCATTCTGAATTCTATCGCTACCAGGTTTTGAAATCCATTTTAAATTTTGAACTCGGTTTTAAATTCCAGATCAGGGATTAAAACTTTCTGGTTTATTTTTCAATCTTCGTAAATTCTTCCGCACTCACGCCCTCGTGAACAACTTTTGCAATTCTCCTGACAAGGCCTGTGGGGTCTTCTGCCTGAAAGACATTTCTTCCTATGGCAACACCTCGCCCACCTGATTTAATAGAACATTCTATCATTTCCAGCAACTCATGTTCAGATTCAACTTTCGGGCCGCCTGCAATAATTACAGGCACAGGACATCCGTCAACAACTTCTTTGAAAGTTTCAGGGCTTCCTGTATAATTTGTCTTAATTATATCTGCCCCAAGTTCGGCACCGATCCTGGCTGCGTGTTTTACAACGTCCACATCGTATTCCGAGCGAACTTTCTTTCCGCGTGGGTACATCATGGCAAGAAGAGGCATTCCCCATTCATCGCATTTGCTTGCAACATAGCCGAGTCCCTGAAGCATTTCGTATTCGTCTTCAGCTCCTATGTTAATATGGACGGATACTGCATCGGCTCCGACTTTTATAGCTTCTTCCACAGTTGTTACCAGAACTTTATGGTTCGGGTCGGGAGCAAGGGAAGTTGAAGCTGATAAGTGGATTATCAAACCGACATCGTGTCCATACCCTCTGTGTCCATGTTTGGCAAGCCCCATGTGGCCAAGCACGGCATTCGCTCCTCCTTCGGCAACCAGATTTACGGCTTGCTGAAGGTTTTTAAGCCCTTTTATTGGACCGGCACCTACTCCATGGTCCATCGGAATAATAATAGTCTTACCGGTACCTCTATTGAAAATACGTTCCATCCTAACGGATTTACCTATAGTGCTCATAAGCCTGTGATATACAGATTAGAAAATAAATACTTTATCTATTATTTTTCAGAAAACTAGATCTTACTGGGGAGCCATTTACTGAAATCTCACTTTGTGTTTTCGTTCTGGTATACACCTGAATATCCTTTTTCTAACTCTGAATCCAGAGTGTAGAACAGGAGCTGCATAATTCGGGCATTTCGCTTTAATCTGAAACCTGCAGTATTATAGACTACAAGCATAGACTCACTGCGCCCCCTGTATCCTGCATCCCACACTGCGGTTTCAAGGGTAGCCCCGCATCGAATAAGGCTAGACCGGGGCTTTGCGATTGCAGCTAAATTCATAGGAATATTTACGATCTCATTGAAGAGTACCTTATAAATCCCCTCTGGCAGGTGAATCCAACCATCACTCCCGAATTCGAGTGTCTTTGCATCCGGGACTATTCTTTCGGAGTTATCAAAGTCCACAGCCCCAGCACCTTCAATTGTTTTCACCTCTTTCAGGGTGAGTTCAAGCCCGTTAGGCTGGATCTGGGTTTCTATATCAATTGCATTTTCAAGCAAAGGAGGCTTTGCCTGTATGAGTTTTCTCAATTCAGTGCTGGATAAAAGTGTCATCTGAGCTGTAATTGCAAAGGTTCCTTATTATCGTTTCGAATTTATCCTGCTTTTATTCAATTAATTTTCAGTTTCCCTTTTATGGTCGTCAATTTGTATTCGATTGATGTTATATAATATGTCTAATATATATTCGTACATGGGGAAACGGGGACCAAAATCAAAGTTTACTGATATT
>JADGNM010000034.1 GCA_017883485.1 Methanosarcina sp. | reverse complement strand
ATAGATTTTGATCGGAATCAAAAAGAGGCGAGGGTCCACTTCATCCCCAACCTGAAGGTCGGGGTATTCGTGACCCTCTGCGCTCCCTAGTAATAAAGCTACCGTGTCTCATGATCCTTTACCTGAGGTAATAGTGGATAATACCCAGCTGGCTCAGGTGTTTCAGAATCTGATTGTTAACGGAATAAAATTCAATAGTCAAGAGACACCAAAAATTCATATTTCTGCAGAGAGAAAAGCGAGCGAATGGGTATTTTCAGTGAAAGATAATGGAATTGGAATTAATCCTCAATATTCGGAGAAAATCTTTGAGGTCTTTAAAAGGCTGCATAAAAAGGAAGAATATCCGGGAACAGGAATAGGGCTTGCTATTTGTAAGAAAATTGTAGAGAGACATGGCGGGCATATTTGGGTAGAATCCGAACTGGGCAAAGGTTCAACTTTCGATTTCACTTTACCTATCAACCTTGGAGAAGTATCAAAAGCTAACCTTTAACGTATATTTCCTTCCTGCCAAAATTGACAAATAATACCCGATTAGAGGTCATTTTGTTGACTCCAAATCAGCAAAATGATTTATTAAGTGCTTAACGTTGCTATTTTTAAGTTCAATCACGTAAGTCCTAAGAGAATTAAAAATTTATTAAGGACTTAAAAATTTATTAAAAGAGACTGTGCAAATGATTTAATTAAAATGAAAATTCATGCAAAAAAGAGCATGCAAAGAAAAGTGCTCCGATGGGGATTTGAACCCCAGTCGCAGGAGTGAGAGTCCTGAATGATTGGCCGAGCTACACTATCGGAGCAATCTGTTATCGTATGTTGCTTCTGAGGCAGCATACCTTCAAGTAATTTATAAAATATAAGCTTTTCGTCTTAGTTCCTGAAATATAAAGACTGCCGGAGAGCTTTTTCCTCATCCGGCAAGACCGAAGGACAGTTCCTCTTCTGCTGGAGAATCTCGGTTTCGTTCTAATATCCGGCCATTTTCTAAGCAAGTTATACGAACATGGGATGAGGAATTGAGGGTTCCTGAACGTTTACGACCTTTTGGTAGGCTTTCATGAAATCTGCCATTGTGATCTGTTTGCCGCGCCTGCGCAGCACGAAGATTCCGGCTTCCTTGGTGATGACACTGATCTCTGCCCCGCTCATGCCGTTCATGACTTTTGCTAGCTTCTCGAAATTCACATCGTCGGCAAGGTTCATCTTGCGGGTATGGATCTTAAGGATCTCGACCCTGCCTTTTTCATCGGGGAGCGGGATTTCGATTGATCGGTCAAACCTGCCGGGCCTGAGGAGAGCAGGGTCAAGAAGGTCGATCCTGTTGGTTGCAGCAACAACTTTTACATTGCCTTTGGGATCGAAGCCGTCCATTTCAGCAAGAAGCTGGAGCATTGTCCTGTTAACCTCTGCCGAGCCGCTGGTTCCGTCATAAGTTCTCATGCTGCCTACAGCATCGATTTCGTCTATGAAGAGAATGCTAGGGGACTTATCCCTTGCTAGCTGGAAGATGTCCTTGACAAGCCTTGAGCCTTCACCTACGAACTTCTGGACGAGATCGGAACCTGACATCCGGATGAATGTCGCTTTTGCCTGAGAGGCTATAGCCTTTGCAATCAGGGTCTTGCCCGTACCGGGGGCGCCGTGGAGCAGGACACCTGAAGGGGGCTCGATTCCCAGCTCTTCGAAAAGTTGGGGCTCGGTAAGCGGCAATTCCACGCTTTCCCGGACCTCCAGGAGGACTTCACTCAGCCCGCCAATCATGCTGTAGTCCACCCCAGGAGAGTTAATGAGTTCCATTACCTGGGCTCGGACATCGGCAGCCCTGCTAACTATGGAGATTATCGAGTAAGCCCCATTTACAGCAACTCTCATTCCGGGTTCGATCTTTCCGAGGCATTCTTCGGGAATCTTGGTGAGCACTTCCTGATTGTTACCGTGCTGTCTGATAAGGGCTATTTCCCCGTTCACCTCAAGAATAGTTGCAATAAAAAGAGGAGGTTCCGTAAGCTGCTCCAGATGAGCTTTTAACTTATTGATCTCCTGTAGGTGCCTGCCTGTTGCCACGTTTGCCTCAAGGAGCCGAGCCTTCATGTTTTCATTCTGGATCCTCATTATCTCCATTTCGGTTAAGAGGAATTTTACATCTTGAGGACTGATCTCCCCGCACTCAAGCTGGAATTCTACCCTGGATCTAATATCCTCCAGAGAAGATCTTATTAAACTGTCTTCTGACATTTGAAAACACCTTATTTATCATATAATACTGAATACTGATATCATACACCCCGGTTTTAGGGTAAATTCACGTCGGAATTATTAGCTCTTGGATTAGTTTTGATTTCAAGGTCAACTGGCTGCAAGTTTGCTGATCACAGGCCATTGGATCGGATTGACCAGGCCTCATGCGATTGTTTGTTATTCGATTGGCTGATTAGTTAGGGAATTCAGGGGATTTATCGCATCCTATCGGGCTTTTATTTCTTTTATAAACCTGAAATTGGAAAATCAGGAAACCAAAGGTTTTTTTCATGAAACTGCCCTTATAGAACAACTCACAAATATCTAAGTTTAGAATCCATTACAAAAGGTTCTTTTATTTTCTTATACATATATATAATGCCCTGGATTAGTATACGTACATAAATATAAAAAGGATATATATAAGTTCCTGCAATACCTCCGGGCCGTTTCTTGTATCGATTAACTTCTTACATCGATCAAATCGATTTCTGATACCCACTTCAGATATATCGACTTTTCGTATCCTTTTCAGCTTATAGTACTTTTCAAGCGATACAAATTACCGATTATTCAGATCTGATAAGCAGATCCTGGTGAGTCAATCTAAGAAACCAGGAAACGACAAAAAAACAAAATGAATCAAATGGGGCGATAAAAATTATCAGTTTACTTTCTTTGCAACTAATTATCGCACTTTATTTATATAAAGAAGTATAAAACTGCCTGCTTTAGTCCTGTGCCGTCACGTATCTTCGAAAGTTTAAATATCATCTTCCCTAATTATGGTGCAAGCAATACTGGAGGAATACTATTAAAGAAGAGATCTGGATCGAAAAATATAGACCTGTCAGATTGGACCAGGTTGTGGGGCAGAAGGATACCATAGAACGCCTGATGTCCTACGTTGCAACAAAGAACCTTCCTCATCTTCTCTTTTCCGGACCTCCGGGTGTCGGAAAAACTGCTTCGGCAGTTTCTATTGCACGGGAAATTTTCGGTGAAGATCTCTGGCGTGAAAACTTTACCGAACTCAATGCGTCGGATGAGAGAGGCATTGACATTGTTCGATCAAAAATCAAAAATTTTGCGAAAACTGCCCCGATAGGCGGAGCGCCGTTCAAGATTATTTTCCTGGACGAAGCCGATGCACTGACATCGGATGCCCAGGCGGCACTGCGGCGGACTATGGAGCGGTTCAGCAGCAACTGCCGTTTTATCCTCTCCTGCAATTACTCTTCCAAGATTATTGAGCCTATCCAGTCCCGATGTGCAGTTTACAGGTTCAGGCGCCTCTCAGATGAAGCTATCAGAGAACGCCTTGAATACATAGCTAAAGATCAGGGCTTAACCATTACCGAAGATGGATATGAAGCGCTTATCTACGTTGCCCTGGGAGATATGCGAAAAGCTGTAAACTCTCTTCAGGCTGCAGCCTTTATCGATACGGAGAAACCTATTTCGAGGGAAACCATTTACAGGACTACTGCAACAGCAAACCCTGAAGATATCAAACACTTGATAGAAACTGCCCTGACGGGAAATTTCAGGATTGCAAGAAAGGAACTTAATAGATTGCTCTATGAGGAAGGGCTCTCTGGTGAGGATATAGTCGGACAGATTTACAGGGTTATATCCGAAATGGACAACCGTACGGTTCTGGATCTGGGGCTTTCTGAAAGGCGAATTGTTGAACTAATAGATATAATTGGAGAGATTGACTTCAGGCTCACAGAAGGAGCCAGTGAAAAAATCCAGCTTGAAGCTTTACTTGCACATTTTGCACTTTCGAACGCAGATTAAGAATGCGGATTACAGATTAAGAATGCAGATTACAGATTGGAGCGCAGATTACAGATTAGGAGTGCGGATAAGTACACGCTACAGTGTCCTGTCCGATCGATGAATTGCGGGAATGATTCCCGTACGGCTCCTCGAAAGCTTCATAGATCTTAAAAATGTCAATGAGCTCATTGGCAGCAAAAATATAAAGTTCCCTTTATACATATTCCCAGTTCCTGCTTTTCAGCTTCTTGCGCTTAGTCCAGTTGTCTGGCAGCCCTCGGGAACCTGTGAGGTAACTTTCATGGCGAACGCAGATAAGAAAAACAAGAAAGTAGTTCAGTCAAAAAAGTGTATTGGATGCGGGATCTGTTATTACTTTGCCCTGTGAATGCAAAGGCAATGAAAAGTGATGAATTTGATCCAGATACCGCTGAGCTTGCAATCCGGATCATTAACGGGATGGCGATTCTAAACGATGAGATCTGCATCCGGTGCGGAGCCTGTTCAAAAACTTGCCCAATTGAATCCCTTAAAACAATGGAGCTGGAACTCGCAACTGCATAGAAGCACGCTGCAAAAAGAGGAAAATGCTGAAAAACAGCATTTAATTTTTATTATATTCCTTACAGGCAGATCTTACTGCCAGGGCTTTCCAGGGTATTGGTCTTAATTACGGTGTCTCTTTGATCTAAATTGCGGCATTTCTTTGATATAAATCACAGCATTTCTTTTGCTAATTTTATATCTTCTGCCTTTACGGTTTTCCTGCCTGCATGCTCTGCAAGTTTTATCGCTTCTTTTGAGATAGCAAGTCCATACTCTTCCAGAATCTCTGTAAGAGCCATTCCTGCGCTTTCACTTACTCTGTGAGCACCTGCAGTCCTTATTAAACGTTCAATTGGTGCGAATGGTATTACTTTTGCCATATTAGTCCTCCAATCTTCTGTTTTTATTATACGAATTCCTTCTAATCCTTGATTTTGTAATTAGATTCTATAAATACCTTTGCTTATATTAAGGCTTTTTTACTTCTTATTCAGCTTTTAATGCTCTTTTCCCCCTTTATTTACTTTCTAAAACTAATTTCCCTTCTTTTAATGATTACTTTTATAAGCCTAATTTCGCTTCAGGATCGCCGAAAATCGAAGATTTTCTGGGAGTTACGATGTAATCGTAACAACAGTGTTCGTTTCGTTTAAGAAATTTACACTTAACTCACTCCCGATTCTGTAACCATTGAAAATATAATTTTGCCGGGGAAAAACACTTCAGATTTAATGACTGGTAACAAGACAGCATCGAAATAGTACAATTTTTCTAAACTAGTCCTTTTGGGCGAAAGGAAATGGAAAGCTTTCCCACAAATTAGTCCTCTTGAGCGCAGCGTAGCGGAGCGAAAAGGACAGCGCATCGTCGAGCCGCAACTCGACTGGCGCAAATCGGGTTTAGAAATCTTGATATGAGATTATCCGAATCTACACAAGTATGTTTTTAAAGGAACTCCTTGGCATTGAGGAAGAGGTTTACTTTGTGGAGGAAAGTTATCTCGCGCAGAGGACTATTGAGAGCACGCTTCGTTATCTTAATGGGGTTCGAGGTTTTTTTGAGGGGCGGGGGATGAAGCTTTTGAGGGTGAGGGAAGGTGAGCACACGCTTGGGCTGCTGATCTTCAATCCGGCAGATGAGGAAGTCCCAGTGGATTTCTGGTCGGTTTTTACGGGAGCTCTTGCTGCTGCTCCATTGAAAAAGGAGTTCGATGCTATTACGAGTTCCATTATGAGCTCCAATATACCTGAAAGGGATATTGAGGTTTCTTCCGAAAGCTGGAGGAATGCGGTGAATGAGTACTACTCCTTTATGCTTGTAAATCGGAACCTTTGTCAGGGCTGCGCTGTCAGGCCTGAGTCCTATGGGAGTGTTTTTTCAGAGAATCGTGTGCGCAGAGTAACAGATATCCTTAATTTAATTCGAAAAAAAGGTTTTTCCCAGTCAGGGCAGCTCCTTGAAGTATGCTGTGGAAATGGAATGTCAACGCTTGCTCTCTACAGGCTCGGGCAGGATCCGCTGGCAGTTGAGATTAACAAATGTATGGTCTGCCAGGGACTTGAGCAGGGGGTACTGAACCCTCAAAGAGTTCTGGTAATGGACGCAACTACGATTTCCAGATATTTTGATCCAGGGAGTTTTGATACAGTGATGGGATTTATGCTGGGGCTTGTCTATGAATTCAATAAAGAGCTCTGGACCGGCATTATGCGGGAGGCTGTCTCGGTTGCAAGTGAGGGCGCTCTCTTGCTCTTTACAGTTAGCAGCAAACCTGAAATCGAGATTCTTGCCGGGGCTTTGCGCGGGGCAGGGGTCAAAGGTGAGATAATAGATAATACGGACTCCGAGGGGACTTACGATCAGTGGCTATTTGTCGGAAGAAAGTAAAAGACTTGACAAAAGATCAATTCCTGCAATTAAAACTGATAACAAGTTCGCAAACATTATCACCACAACTTCTTCTTTTGGTATATCCATGTTTCGAAAGTGGCAGTATACCTTCAATCAGTCCAGCTTCATAATTATCTATTGATAAACAGGTTTTAGGATAAATTTAATTGCTGAGTTGCTTATTATTTTAAAACTCTTCCTGAAAAATAACTAATTTAATGTTAACAGGGGAAAAGTATATACTTGTTAACAATGGTATATTAAAGAATTTCATTCAGCGCAATATCGTCAAATATTGCGTTTTAGTCTTTAAATTTATTCCCTCTCGTTTGCGATTCTGAGACTTGGTTAAATCTAACCAGAGAAACTCCCTTTCCGGAAAAATTGATGAAAGCTGCAGCAAGATCGCAATCCGGAGATTTATACGTTTTACTCAAGCCGAATCAAAATATTAACCCCGATAGACTCCGGAAGCCTTTGATCAATTCCACGGAAAAGTCACTCAAATGTGCGATCCACGTAATAAAACAGTAATTTTGATTCGATTTTAAGAGGTTCATCCATGAGTGTAAAAATAACTGAAACCGTCCTCCGGGATGCACACCAGTCCCTCCTGGCAACCAGAATGCGGACCAGGGACATGCTCGAAGTGGTCGAACAGTTAGACCAGATCGGGTATTTCTCCCTCGAAATGTGGGGAGGTGCGACCTTTGACAGCTGTATCCGTTATCTGAACGAAGACCCCTGGCAGCGTCTCAGAGACATCAAGAAACGGATGGACAATACCTGCGCTCAGATGTTACTCAGGGGCCAGAATCTTGTTGGATACAGACACTATTCGGATGACGTAGTCGAGAAATTTGTTATCAAATCCTTTGAAAACGGAATTGATATTTTCAGGATTTTTGATGCTGTCAACGATATCCGAAATATGGAACTTTCTATCAAAGTGGCAAAAAGCCTTGGGGCTCATGTGCAGGGTACAGTCTGTTACACAATAAGTCCGGTGCATACTGTTGAAAAGTATGTAGAACTTGCAAAACAGCTTGAAGAGCTTGAGTGCGACTCTCTTTGCATTAAGGACATGGCAGGCCTGCTTTCCCCTAACGACGCCACTAAAATAATAAGTGCCATAAAAAAAGAGATTTCCATTCCTATTTCCCTGCACTGCCACTGTACCTCGGGAATGGCTCCAATGAGTTATATGGCAGCCTGTGGAGCAGGAGTGGATGTTCTGGATACTGCCCTCTCTCCTCTTGCCTGGGGGACTTCTCAGCCTCCAACCGAGACTGTTGTAGCAGCCCTGAAAGGCACTCCTTACGATACTGGCCTGGATCTGGGAGCTTTTGAGGAGGTTGTTGATTATTTCAAGGCTTTAAAAGAGAAATACAGGGGAATTCTTGACCCTATTTCCGAGCAGATCGATACCAATGTCCTTATCTACCAGATTCCGGGCGGCATGCTTTCAAACCTGGTCTCTCAATTAAAAGAACAGAACGCTCTTGATAAGTATAAAGCTGTTCTCGATGAAATGCCAAGGGTTAGAGGGGAACTTGGATACCCGCCTCTGGTTACCCCTACTAGTCAGATAGTGGGTACCCAGGCAGTGCTTAATGTGCTCATGGGCGAACGCTATAAAGTTATTCCTAAAGAAGTAAAGGATTACGTTCGAGGGCTTTACGGAAGATCTCCTGCTCCTTTAAGTCCGGAAATCGTATACAAGATCATCGGAGATGAAGAACCCATTCACTGCCGCCCTGCAGATCTCCTGAAGCCTGAGTACGAAAAGAGGAAAAAAGAAGCAGAGGAAATGGGTATTGCAAAATCCGAAGAAGACATACTTACCTATATTCTTTATCCTGCTATTGCCCCCAAATTCCTGAAAGGGGAAATGGAAGAAGAAGAGCTAGCAGTAGTCTCCTCCCATACGCCAGCAGTCAAGATGGAATACACAATTCCAACCCATTTCAAGGTCGAGGTGGACGATGAAGTCTATGAGGTCAAGGTCGAGCCCCTTGGCGGAGGAGTTTCCATATCCGAGTTATCCTCCAAAAAGCCTGGTGCCGAATCCGTTAAAGGAGCCATTTGCTGTTCGATGCAGGGAATGGTTCTTTCTCTTAAGGTAAAGATCGAGGACATTGTGGCAGAAGGGGATACAGTTGCCGTCATCGAAGCCATGAAGATGGAAAATACCGTGCATGCTTCCCATTCAGGAATTGTAAAAGAAATTTTTGTTGCCGAAGGGGATTCCGTGTCACCAGGTGATATAATAATGGCAATTGAGTAAATAACCGGTGGAAGGTATTATGTTTGATAAAGTACTCATTGCAAACCGCGGCGAGATTGCAATCAGGGTCATGCGTGCTTGTCGAGAGCTTGGAATTTCAACTGTAGCCGTCTACTCGGAAGCTGACAAAAATGCCCTTTTTGCCAAATATGCAGATGAGGCTTACCTTATAGGTCCGGCTCCTTCAAGCCAGAGCTACCTGAATATGGAAGCTATTATTGAAGTTGCAAAAAAGACAAAGTCTAATGCTATTCACCCTGGTTATGGCTTCCTTTCCGAAAATCCTGTCTTTGCAAAGCACTGTGAAGATGAAGGAATTATTTTCATAGGCCCTCCCAGCCATGTGATTGCCGAAATGGGAAGCAAGATCAGGGCCAGGAACCTTATGATGAAAGCAGGCGTACCTGTAGTGCCAGGGACGAAGGATGCGGTTGAGGATGCAGATGAGGCCCTGAAAATAGCTGAAGAAATGGGTTACCCGGTTATTATTAAAGCGTCTTCGGGAGGCGGCGGAATCGGAATGAAGGTAGTTCACTGCGAGGAAGAATTTGCCGCAGCATTCAATTCTACAAGGCAAATGGCCGGATCGGCTTTTGGGGACTCATCGGTTTTTATTGAAAGATATGTCGATGAACCCAGGCACATAGAAATTCAGATTCTAGCTGACGCTCATGGGAATATAATTTACCTTTCTGATAGGGAATGCTCCATTCAGAGAAGACATCAAAAGCTTATTGAAGAAGCTCCTTCTCCTATTATGACCCCGGAACTCAGGGCACAGATGGGAGAAGCTGCTGTGAGAGTAGCAAAAGCAATTGGCTACGTAAACGCAGGGACAGTAGAATTTCTTTATTCAAAGGGCAACTTCTATTTCCTTGAGGTCAATACTCGCTTGCAGGTCGAACATGGAATTACTGAAATGGTTACAGGCATCGATATTGTAAGAGAGCAGCTGAAGATTGCCTGGGGAGAAAAGCTTGAGATAAAACAGGAAGATATTGTCATTGACGGACATGCTATTGAATGCAGGATCAATGCTGAAGACCCGTTGAATGACTTCGCTCCTTCTCCTGGAAAGATCCGGGGATACCGATCGGCAGGAGGGCCTGGAGTCAGAGTGGATAGCGGAGTGCATACCGGTTATACGATTTCACCGTATTACGATTCCATGATTTCGAAGCTCTGCGTCTGGGCACGGACAAGGGATGTAGCGATTGCCAGGATGGAAAGAGCTCTATACGAGTATGTGGTTGTGGGAGTAAAGACCAATATACCCTTTCATAAAGCTGTTATGCGTAACCCGGCTTTTCGTAGGGGCTATTTCACAACTTCTTTTATTGAGGATCAAAATATCCTGGAAGCCGTTGAAGAGGTTGTTAAAGCAGATGCTGAAAAGGGAGTTACTCTGGCTTCGGCTCTCGAAGCAAAAGACAAGAAGGTTGCGGCTATTACATCTGCTGTGTATGCCTATGTGAGCATGGCCCAGAAAACGCAGCGCTGACATGGTACACATTTTGATAAACAGTAATAAAATATTTTGATCGATTTAACACGGAAGAACAAACTAAAAAAATATATACGGTGTTGCGTATACATTTATAAGGGGTGCATGGATGGGAGATAAAAGATCTCGAATTATCAAGGCACTTAAAGATGCACAGACAAGCCCTGTTTCAGGTGAAGAATTGGGGCTCAGGCTAGGGATCTCCAGGACAATGATCTGGAAGTATATCAAGTCCCTCCAGGCTGATGGTTACGAGATAGAATCATCTCCGAAAAGAGGCTATGTCTTGAAATCCGTGCCTCAACTACTATACCCGGAGGAGATCCAGATGGGTCTCAAAACAACTCTCCTGGGGCAGAAGATTCATTATTTCGAAGAGGTAATTTCTACAAACATTATTGCAAAGGAAATTGCGGCTACCGAAGAAGAAGGAGCGCTTGTGATCTCCGAAATACAGAAAGGCGGCAGAGGCCGCATGGGCAGGGAATGGGTCTCTCCGCACGGCGGTATTTGGATGTCTGTAATCCTGAAACCGGGAATTCCTCTCAGGCATGCTTCCAGACTTACGCTGGTTGCCGGGCTTGCGGTCGCAAACACTATTCGTGATATGGGGCTTGACGCCCGCATCAAATGGCCAAATGATGTCCGTATTAACGGAAAAAAAGTGTGTGGAATCCTTACCGAGGCAAAAGCTGAAGTGGATAGAGTGGAATATGTTGTGCTGGGAATAGGAATTAATGTGAATATGGACTTAAAAGATATCCCCGAATCTTTCCGTGCAGGCTCCACAACTTTGAAAGTCGAGCTTGGAAAGCACATAAAAAGGGTTTCCTTCCTGCAGGATTTTCTCTTCGAGCTTGAGCAGCAGTATATAAATTTCAAGACCCATCCGTTTTCTCATATACTCAATGACTGGCTTGCCCTCTCAGATACTATCGGAAGAGAGGTAAAGGTCACAACGCCCTCACGAATTATTGAAGGCAAGGCTGTTGGAGTGACCCCTGACGGAGCCCTTGTGATAAGAAAAGCGGACAATACCAGAGAAGAAATTATAGCAGGCAGATGCATTTATGCGCGCCCCAAATGAACCCGAAAGAAAAAAAGATAAGGAAAAAAACCTTTCCCCTGAATTTTCTTTTTTCCTGATTGCATCACTGGTCTTATCAGTCCTCTTTTACTCCATGTCACCTGTTTTAGCTGTTGATGGCGAAAAAAGGCTTTCAATTGTTCTGATCGATGGGGATGAAGTCTATGTGCGGTCAGGATCCTACTATAACTTTTCGCAGGATTACCGGCTTTACGTGAAAAGCGCAGATAGTGACGGAAAAAGAGTCTGGCTTGAGCTTCGTAGAAAAGGAATTTCTCTTAAGGATGACATTGCCACTGAAGGTTCGCAGTTTGTATATTCCCGCGACTCTACTGAGATCCTTAATCTGACCGTGAGCACAATATACGCAGGTGCAGACGGTGGGGTGCTGGTCAGGTTCTCACCTGTGTACCAGTACCTGGATCTTAAGCTTCCTATGCCCCAAACGTCGAACGGATCTCACCCCAATTCCTCGTATAGTGAACCTTCCGAAGCACACGGCTTAGAAACTCAAACGGGAGGTTTTAATGTGCTCCTATTCCTTCTGGGCTTAGGAGCTGTACTTCTGATCATAGGTTTTTTTGCAGGAAAGGGAAAGAAACTATAAATTCACTTTTGGTAATTAACCTGACTATTAGCATACCTTATTTTTATTAATTTTTTGAACCGGTTTAAGGAGTTAAAGTTTTTGAAAATATACTATGCGGTGAGGCAACATGCCCCAGCCTATGGGATGTGTGAAATCAATAACGGCTTAGTTAGTAACGTTGAAATCACTGAATTATAAGTTCAATATCTTTTCCATCGAATGGAGGAGCAATCAACCATAGATTCATTATGACGCTTTCGGGCTTTTGCGAGATTACAGAAACATTTGTATAATTATAGTCTGCTATAACTTTTCCATTTGCCTGCATGGATGTAAATCTTGCATTTTCGGGTTTCCACTCAATTCTGTAAGTTGTGTTTGTGCCTTCGATCGACAATGGAACCAGATACCCTCGATTATTTTCTTCAATATTAAAAGGTTGTCCGAAATACCAAAGTTGATTTCCCTTGGTTTTACCCCATCGTCAATTACCCCCCTGTCCAATCCGGCTTTCGCCGGATCGTCTGAGGAAGGGGCTTGCATGTCACTGATTATTCTCTCAGATCATTTCATGCGTATGGGTGATTGACTGA
>JADGNM010000328.1 GCA_017883485.1 Methanosarcina sp. | reverse complement strand
TAGGAACATTCTTTAGAAATTCTTTTGGTTCGGTTGGCAGACCGTTATAGGCTGCCGGGCAATCGGCAAAATGCTGAAAGCCGGACTCGAAAACTACCGACAAAGCCAGTTCGTGCCCATAAGAGGTAATATGTGGATTTTGCGTATTTGAAAAAGTTACCGGAAGGTTCTTTGTATACACGTATGATAAGGAGCGTGATGGAGAATTTAAAACATTTGGAGGAAGGGAAAAACCAATTTTTGCAGAAAAAGCGTTTAGAATGAAACTAAATGAAGTTTCTGAACCTGTTGAATTCACTGATGTGGATGGACAAACTAAATATGCTATTGTAAAATGTAAATATATTCGGCCTGAAAAGCAGCTAACATATGAAGAAGCTAAAAAGACAATTGACGAAGAATTCAAGAATTTCTATAGAGAAAAGTTACAGAATGAAATCAAAAAGATGCTGGCTGAAAAATATCAACCTAGATATTATTACGACGTTGTGGAGAGAATGATTTCACCAAGTAATGCCGAATAACAGGATACCATATTTACGTTTACTAATAATATCAGCAGCGGTAATCAGTTTTGAAATAGTATCAACAAGAATTTCTTCTCTCATATTCGTTCAGAATTATGCTTTTATAATTTTGTCTTTGGCTATTTTGGGGCTGGGTAGCGGCGGGATCTATTCCTTTTACAGAATAAAACCTGAAGAGGGATCAACTCAGCACCCAAAAATATTCAGCCTGTTTATCCTTCTTTCGGGGATCTCACTTATTGCTTTTATTGTTCTCGAAATTATCTTAGCCGTGACAAACCCGTATATTTACTTTTTCCTCGTTTTTGTCCCCTTCTTTTTTGCCGGAATAGTGTATGCCGAGTTTTTTGGTACGTATGCTAGTGCCGGTTTTACAATCTATGCCTCAGATCTCGTTGGCGCATCATTAGGGTCCATCCTGCCAATATACATTTTCAATGTGTTCAATGCGGCAAATGCCATTCTGTTCTTAGCCCTTGTCTTATTCATTTCATCGGTTCATTATTTCGGTATTGAAAGGAAAAAACAAGGATTGTTGTACTTTTCCCTTTTCTGTTTGGCTATAGCGCTGATTGTCTTTGGTAAAACAGACTCATTAGGAAAAATCCCGATTGGTCATTTCCCTGAAAAAGACATTTATTATACCTATGACGACCCCAATATAGAACCCCATATAATCGATAGCAGGTGGAGCATAAACGGAAGATCGGATTTAGTCGAATATAACAACCAAAATTTTGTTAAAGATCTTTTCATCGATGGTGCGGCAGGCTCCCAAATGTTCAAGTTCAACGGAAACATTGCACGGCATGATACACTCCTTGATGATCTTCTGTTGCATCACTCAACGACAATTCCACTGGTGTTCTTATCCCAAGCGGAAAAGGACAATATGCTGGTGATAGGACCCGGCGGCGGGGGAGAAATTCTCGCAGGAATTCTTGGAGGAGTTCAGAAGATTACTGGTGTGGAGGTGAATTCAGATTTTGTAGATATTGTAAAAACATACGGTGACTTTAACGGAGGGATTTATACAAATTTTCCAAATGTGAAAATTGAAGTGGCTGAAGGTCGCCATTATATAAAAAGCACCAGCCAGCATTACAATATCATTGTCCTGGCCCTTCCTTCGACCAAACAGCTGCAAAATATTGACGGGCTCGCTTCCAATGAGAATTTTCTTCTGACAGTGGAAGCGATAAAGGATTACTTGAAAAGTTTAGATCAAAACGGACAACTGATCTTTACGTTGCATAATAGGTGGGAACTCGTCAGGCTTATCGTTACGACTTTATATGCTTTTAAAGAAAACGGGATTGATAATTCCGACGCCATTAACCACTTTCTGATTCTGGGAAGCGACTATGCCCCAACAATCGTAATTAGAAAATCTGCTTATACGGTTGATGAGATACAAGCTATTGCAAAAGTTGCACGATCTTTACCCGCTGATGTTCCCCGGGTAACATATCTCCCGTTTCTCAATAATCCAGTCAACAATCAAGTTGAAAATGTTCTGTTACAATATATCAAAGATGGGCATATCTCTCTCGAAGAACTAATAGCAAAAAATAGCTCTGATATATCTCCTGTTCGCGACGACAGCCCCTTTTTTTATAAAGTGAATAAGGGTGTGCCCGGTGACTTTGCAAACCTTTTCATAGCAATATCGGTGGTTGCCCTGTTGTCGGTAATAATCCCATTCATGAAGATAAAATCAGAATTGACAAAAAAAAGAAAACAGAAAGAAAAGGAAAGGGTTGTACTTCCTCTCTTCGTTTTCATTAGCATTGGCATCGGATTTATGATTTTGGAAATATCGCTGTTCCAAAAGTTCATTCTTTATCTTGGCTCGCCGACAATTGCGTTATCCGTTTTGCTTGGCTCTCTGCTGGTTGGGATGGGAGTCGGAAGCTTTTTCGGAGGACAAATATATTCACAGGATGTTGTAAAACGTTTAAAACATATTTCAGGTTTAATAGTAATTGCCGGCGTGCTCCTGTTTGTTATCCATCCATTCATTCTCAATGAATGCCTGGCGTATGGGTTGGCTATTCGAGCGATTGTTTGTTTTGTTTTACTGTTTCCGTTCGGCTTTTTACTTGGTATTCCGTTCCCGTCCGGGATACAAATGTTAAAGCAAAACAATTTGGTACAATATATACCATGGATGTATGGAGTGAATGGGGTTTTTACCGTTCTCGGTTCGGTATCGGCAGTTATCCTATCCATGACTTTTGGTTTTACTTCAAGCTTTTTTGTCGGATTAGGTATGTATGTAATTATCTTTATGTTCTTGCCTTCAGGATCAATTATCAGAAAACAGAACTAGTTTGAAAATATCCAAAGAAATATAAGAGCAACTGCTAATCGATAAAGATCATCTTTCATTAGACGAGCTTTCAAAGAAATATCATCTTCAACGATCCGAATTAAGAAGTATTATTGAAGCAGCAGGAAAGAAAACTCCTAGATGATTTTATGTAGTATCGGTTTTACTTCCGGTACTATTGTTGGCTATTCTAGAAATATTCTTAAGGATCGTACATTATGGCTATAGTTTTGATCAATGGGTAAGTATAGGGGAAGGAAAATTTATAACAAATTCGGACATTGGCAGGAAATATTTTGCCAGCGGAGATTTTAATTCGACGACGAGCGAAGATGAGTTTGACATACACAAAAAAGCAAACGCATTCAGAGTTTTTGTCTTGGGCGAAAGCAGTGCGGAAGGGTTTCCATATAGCCCGATGGAATCTGAACTGCCCCCTAAAAACATCAAATATTGAATCATTTAGATTCCATGAAATAATATGCTGCGTTTATGGCGATGTTCTTTCATCGATCCGTGTCTTTGTTCTGCGAAAGGGAAGAGAATATGTCAACCGGCGATTCATTTTTCAAGGATAGTGTGACCAATGTGTGTATGTCTGTTGCGCTGGCGATCCTTTTGTTCTCGCCGGTAGAAGACACTTTCTGCCAGAAACTTCACCTGAATGATCTGGGATATTTCGAGACGACAGGACTGAATGTCTTTGTCTTCAGCAACCAGTACAATGGATTTTTCTTTGATGAAAAGACGGCAGGAATTGAGATCATCCACCACGGCGTCCGGACTGCTACTGGCGGTGCAGTTCGTTTGCAGCCGACACCCGAACAGTGGGATCAAATCCCGACGATGACGGACCGCAAAGTTGACAAGGCCGGCAATTCCATCGAAGTGAAGCTGCGGTATGAGGATTACGATTTTGACTCGAAA
>JADGNM010000327.1 GCA_017883485.1 Methanosarcina sp. | reverse complement strand
CAGAGGGTTTCGAAACACTCAATATTTTATTAATACGATCTATCTAAAAAAAGGAAAGTTAGATTTCAAGCTACCCACATAAAGCAACGAAGAGCCATACTTTTCAAGAAGGTCTTTTCTGGTTTTCGGAATTAGCAAACAAGGACTATTTAAAATGGTTTCTTCCGGAAATTCCGCCTTGTGTAATTACTAGCCAGGAGGTAAGATCTTTGTATAGGTAAATTTAAATACATTTCCTCAAAAAAACCCTGAAATCAAAATCCGTTAGCTTGCAGATTTCAGCATTTTCTATAACCTCAAAACCCTCATTAACGCTCTGATGCACCTGTTTTCCAAGAGAGCAGTTGACCAGCTGGTTTTCGAGAAGCCCTTTTGCCATAGGATATTTGCGCCGGATCTCAAAGACATATTTTCCGTTTTCAATATAACCCTCGAAAACGTCTTCAGCTCCTTCATATTTTTCCTTGAACTTCTGAGCATGCTCCTTGACCCAGACAGGTGGGCCAATGTGTTTTTTGACGTTTGGAAGGGTACCTGAGATAAGTTCGAGCATAATTACGGTCTCATCTTTTCCGGACCAGACTCCGGTTTTGATCACGGAAAATTCATAATCTTTTAAAAGGGCAGCCACAGCCTGTTCCATTTTATAAAGCTGCGGGTAGAGTACATCTTCGACCACGTCTGGAGTTTTGAAAACAACTGCAAGTTGTGCACTCTTTCTGCTTTCCAGCCGTTCTAGAATTTCGCTGCCCTCAAGAGGCAGGAGGCATGCAGGAAAAAAGAATCTAAGTTCCGGGTTTTTTAAAAATTCCCGACAGCAGTCTATAAACGTGCAGAATTTGTCAAGGGAAAGGACCGCTGCAACATTTCGCCTCGGATCAGTTGGGTCAACCACAACCAGAGGTTCTTTATGCCCGATTTCCGAATGCTGCACTATATCTATTTTCTCTCCCGGTTTCCAGGAGCAGGCTGCACGGACTGTATTTTCGAATGAGCTGTAATGGATTATCAGGAGTTCGGTCAGGTAGCCTGAAAAACCCTGAGTTTTCAATTCCGAGCCGTAGACTCCGCATCCGTACATAAATTGCTTCAAAAGCAGGACTTCATCTTCGTGCCCTTTTATGCGGGCTTTGACAAAATCGTTATGAAAAGGAGTTCTATCCACAGCAGATTTGATACAGGAAGCTGAGGCAACCCTGAAGCACGGGACAAGGTCAACATCAAAACCTCTGAATACAATATTTAGATAAGGATGCTCAGCATGGCGGTCTTCCGCATATTCCGCAAGTTTTGCCGTTTCTCTGGCAATTGCCATTCCCAGGGTTTCAAGTTCCTTTCTGGGCGTCTCTTCAGGAAAACTTATAAAGATGTCAATGTCGTGGATGCCTGAAAGCCATGTACCCCTGGCAGCGGAACCTACGATTTCTACAAGTATATCTGGTATTCCAAGTCTGTCTGCAGCTGCCTTTACCTCTGAGGCCAGTTCTGCCTGAATATCCATCAGCTTTATTCTTTCTGCTTCGGAGGGCTTTATTATCTTAAGTACTTCCTGCTTCAGATCTTCGGGAATGCCTTTGTGCGTTTCCATGCCAGAGACGGCTCCATATTTGTTTCTGCTTTGCATTGTAGCTCTAAATTAATGTAACCCTTGAGTTTTTGTTCGTTTGTCAGCAAGCTCTTTCTCATGTCCTGCAGGTATATATTATGACGGCTACAAAAAATTACTTTTTGAAAAAAGACGTATTTTTTCCATTATTAAATTCTGTTCTTCAATATCGGTTTATATATTCTCAGTTATACTTATTCCCTGTTACAGTTATTCCCTGTTACAGTTATTCTCAGTTATAGTAATCCTAATAGATTTTCACAGTTAGTTAACATTCTAACAACCTTCATTTCAATATTATGGAATTCCCCTTTCATTACTTTTTCACCTCTATAAAAGTTTCTCCTCTCCAGGTTCTGTAAGATTAAAAATTGATTTCAATTACTGAATTCAATCTATTTCGTCGATTTAGTGAGGATTTCTAGAAAGCTCAAATTAAAATGTGAAATAACTATTTATTATCCTGGGAAAATTCTATATTATGAGCTGGTACGGAATAGACGCAGTAGACAGGGCTGTTTCGGGGACAAGAAGAACTCTTTTTGAACCTTTTGACTTCTGGAAATGGGTAAAACTCGCAATCATTATTTTTTTCTTAGGCGGCAGTGGCTATAATTACGGAGGCTCGGGCAATAACTATAGAATGAATCCCGAGGATTTACAAAATATCTCTCTGGGTCCCGACCTCATTCCGAGGTACATTTCACATAATATTGAGAATATTTATCCTTCGGGCGATTCTTCTGCCCTGTTCGGGCTTTTAATTGCTTTGGTTGCAGGGCTGATTCTTCTGATTCTGTTATTTTCCTATATTTCCAGTGTTATGGAATTTGTTTTTGTTGAGTCCCTGGTAAAAAACGATGTAAAATTTTGGGCCTATTCCCGGAAGTTTTTAGGAAAAGGATTTAACCTTCTGTTAGTGCGTTTAGCTCTGGGGTTAATTTTTCTTTTGCTCCTTGGAATAGCTGCACTGCCTTTTATTTTCAGCATTATAAAAGCGTCCTCAGATCCTTCTTGGCCTGTTCTGCTGGGAGGGATTTTCTGGATTCTTGGCGCAATTGTTGTATTGAGCCTGTTCGGAGCCATAATAAATTCATTAATAAGCCTTGCAATTCCCATTTCCATTTACAGAGAACTTGGAATTCTTTCGGCTTTAAGGCTGATTTTTGCCAATTTCAGAAAAAGCTGGCAGCAAGTTCTGGTTTACTGGGTTGTCAGGTTCGTGCTTGGAATAGGGATAGCAATATTTTTGTTTATTCTTTTCTTGGTAACACTGCTGGCTTTAGGGCTGGCTTTCCTTATCATTGATGGAATTCTGTACTTCTTCTTTTCGGCCTTTACATCCGATCCCTGGAACTGGATTCTCCTGGCTCCTTTTATCCTTATAGAACTGCTGCTGCTCTTCGGAACACTGCTCTTACTCAGTGTGCCTTTTGCAGTTTTCATAAAGTATCACCTGCTGAGTTTCCTTAAAGCCTGGTTTGCCGGTGCAGACATTCCCTTTTTTGATGTCCCTGCGCCAGGAACTGAGATGGGTGTAAGTGGGCCCGAGCCTAATTTTTGATTAATAGGAGGAATTTCAGGCTTTAAAGCAGCTTTTATCTGGTTTTCCGGATTTAGTGGTTAGCTTTAATAAACATAATATATTGCATGAAACTAACTATATCCCAGTACTTTCCTTCTCCGGATTTCATCCGGAAATAAGAATCAGGAGTTGAAGTAATGAAACAGGAGTTTATTGAGAAGTATTATCTGGGTAAAGAAGTTGAAATTGACATTGGAGGGAGCACTACATATAGAGGAATTGCTGCCGAATGCAACGATGGAGTCCTTAGCCTTAAGTGGACTATAAAAGAGGAAGGTTACACTCACATCGATATCGAGAAAATCGCTGCAATGTGGAATACTCTAAGGAGCAGTAAAAGATAATAAACATTATTGGAATCAAATAAAAGTATTATTAGAGCTACAAATGCGAATCCTTCTGTACCTGCTGTTTTTACAGCTAAAACATTTAAATGAGGGGAAAATCTTCTCCTCTATTCATAACAGCGAGCTTTTCCTTTAAGGAATGGTTAAAAAGTAACTCCAAGTTTTAACTTTGGGGATGGCTCTATAATTCCATTTCCCCAAATAAACATCAAAGACAATATCTGTAACAGAAATACTTGAAATTATAGTT
>JADGNM010000326.1 GCA_017883485.1 Methanosarcina sp. | reverse complement strand
AAAACCAGTTCTATTTACATGGAGATATAAAATGGAAGAAATGGATGAAATGCCTGGTGGAATCACAATCTAAAAAGGAATTAATTAGGAATCGATGCAGTAGTTCACTATAACTATGTTTTAAAAGATATACAATTTTGGAATTTTCGAAAGGTAAGCTTCTCAAGGAGCAATTTTGGAGACTACACTTAAATTCGTGAAACAAAAAGGAAAAAGCAAGGCGGTAAGTTAACTTTTCATTCAATAATCTGAATTTGATATAGTTAAAAAATTTAATTGTAAGCAAATTTTAAACCCTTACAGTTTTGAGTGGCAAAATAATTAAATGGTTAATTAATTTTAAAGTCGTATAGGTTATATACGTCTTTAACATAAAGAAGAAGTTGACGACTAAGAGTTAAGGGGTTTTTCTCTTAATCGTCGGGGTTGAATCACACAGTTGGGAGCCAAATCAGAGGTGGCAAACGGCTCCCAATTACAACAATTATTTCAAGCATTCATTTATATAAAATAACTGGTTTTGATATTAATAAGTTTTGCATTACAATGTCCTGTTTTCCGCATAGCCATATCTAATGTCGGATTAACCATATCTAACACTGATTCACTCAATTAGGAGTTAAGAACTTGGATTTCAATAATGCTGTAGAATTTCATGGGCATGCCTGCCCTGGACTTTCCATCGGCTACAGAGTAGCATTACTGGCTGCAAATCACTTTAGAGACCGGAGTATAGATGAAGAGCTGGTTGCAGTTGTAGAAAACAGATCTTGTGCTGTTGACGCAATTCAGGCAATAAACGGTTGTACCTGCGGGAAAGGAAACCTAATTTTTAAAGATTACGGAAAGCATGTCTACACATACTTTAAAAGAGGAGATGAAAAAGCCCTGCGAATTTCCCTGAAGCCCGATGCCCTTCCTCAGGACGAAAAACACGCTGCACTCTTCGCAAAAATAAGGGCAGGCACTGCAAGCCCTGATGAAGCAAAGGAGTTCCAGTCCTCACATGAGACAAAAAGCCAGAAAATCCTGGAAATGCCAGAGGAAGAGCTTTTCTGGATCAGGGAAGTTAAAATCGAGCCTCCGGAAAAAGCTAAAGTTTACCCCAGTCTGGTCTGCAGTAAATGCGGAGAAGGTTTTATGGAACCTCTTGGCAGGGTTAGAAACGGGAAAATAGTCTGTATCCCCTGTTTTGAGGCAAAAGATGAGTGAAGACCCGGAGACAGCTCCCGAAAAAATAGAGATATTTCCTGTCGGCTATGTAGAAAATGACCACCTTGAGCCGGTTTATGATGAGAAGGTCTACCAGGATGTTTCAAAAATCGTCCTGAAGAAAGAACTGGCAGACGGGCTTTACCGTATCGAAGATTTTGAAAACTTTATATTCTCTTTTATTTTAGCAAATCAACAGGATATGAACTCATCCAGCACCGCCGTTATGACGGGCAGGTCTCTGGAGTTTTTGCCAGCAAGAGTCCTCGCCGTCCTAATAGGATAGGACTTACCGTAGTAGAGCTTTTGAAAGTAGAAGACAACGTGCTTTATATAAAAGGTCTGGATGCCATTAACGGAACACCTGTGCTTGATATTAAACCCTGTATAAAAGAGATCGAGCAGAAATACGAAAGTAAAGGGTCCGGAGGTTGATATATTTCCCAGAGGTCGGAGCTATTTCCCAAGGAAAGCTGAGGATTTTTATAAATGAAGTTTGTTATCTTATTTTTGCTAGAATTCCCAGATGGTCTTCATGGTAGGGCATCAGGTCCTTTGCATTGAGAACTTCAAATTTGGGTTCAAAAGCCTGTTCTAGCTTTTTTATTTCTCCCTTATATACTTCTTTAGGATTTGCTACAGTGTCTATGCTTCGGGCTTTGATGGAAAGCAGCAAGTATCCATCTCTTTTTAAATAGCGAGAGGCATTCCTTGCAGCTATTTCCGCCTGGTTGGGCTGTGCAACGTCCTGGAAGATAAGATCCACAGGTTCGACAATGTGGGCGTAGCTTTCCGGTTTTCCTGCATCAATAAGGATTGGATGGACGTTTTTCCGCCTCGATGCAAGTCCGATGAGGCCCCTCATACTCCGAGGGGCAAATTCAACTGCATAGACCGCGCCTTCCGGGACGATATCGGAAACATGGCTGACAGTTGTGCCTGAAGCCGCTCCAAGGTAAAGGACCTTCGAATTCTCTTTCAGAGAGATGTTGAATTTTTTGAGGACCATAGCTCCAAGCTTGCTCCGGCGCGGGTCCCACGTCCGGTACTCAACCCCCTCGACCTGGATCAACTTTTCTCCGTAGACAACTTTACCGGGGTCAAGGTTCATTGTAGCAAGCTGTTTTTTGTCTTTTGTGACTTCAAAAATACCATCAGATAGCAGTTTGACTTCAGGCATTCACTTCCTCCCTTGATTCACTTCCTCATTTTGCTTACTCACTCATTTTATTTACGTCCCCTTCTCTTCTTTGGTTTTACTCCGCTGTCCTGCTTTTTTTGAGGAGGTTTTGGATTCGAAGTCTTTATCTGCTCAACCTTCACTTCAAGTTTTTCCACAAGCGATGCGTCTTTTTCTCCTGAATAAAAATCGATGCGTGCAGCAAGAGAAAGTTTTGCTGCAAGGGCTCTTGCGATTTTTCCCCTAATCCACCATGGGGCGGTATTTATAAGTGGGTGGCTATAAATTATGCCATGCTTCGGAGATGGTGCCCGAGCCCTGAGGTGCTTGAAGAGAGCCTTGCTGGCCCCAATAACCTGGACGGTGCTGGAAGGAAAAGCAGCGAGTTTCTCCAGACTCCCTGCAACGCTTATTAACCTTGCCCCGAGCATTGGGCCTGCAGCAAGGCTCAGGTTGGGTGCAATAGATTCCATACTGTCCTGAATATAGGCCTCAGTCTGTCTCTTCCTTTCATACAGGCTGCAAACGCTTTCTGCAAAGCCTTTGAGAAGGACTTCATCTGCAGCTTCAAGTTTTGCACCCATGGAATTCCTTGCTCTGGGATAAAGCGGGTCTTCAGAACCGATATTTTCACGCGAGCCATATTTTGCGATAAAAAGTGCAAGAGCTTCTCCGCTTAGCCCACTTTCGGGAAAATAGTTCCCGTACCATTCGAAAAGCCTTTCGGAAAGTAAGTTTGTGGTCTCATTAATATCATCGAGGGCTTCCACAGCCTGGATAATTCGCTGGTCAGCAGTAAATGCTTCTGAGACCTGGAGTTTTGCAGCTTCCACCATGACTTCGTGCAGGAGGGAGTAATATTCGGCAGAGGATTCTACAAACCCGCATTCAAGAGCCGCAGTTTTCAGGTCAAAGCCTGCTGGAGGAAGGTGCTGCCTGAGGAGCTGCCTGTTTTCTTGCAGGGCAATTGAACAGCGCACAAGCTCCCGGATGTCCTTTGAAAAAAGCTCGAATTCCAGAACTTCTCCTGTCCTGCCTATCCCAAGAACTCCAAACCAGGTATTGATTTTCAATCAGGACCCTCGAAAATATCCGCACCCCGGTTCTTTGCCTTTGTAAGCAGTACTTCTCCTCCAAGAGACTCGTTAAGCATTTGCTGAGCTTCTTTTTGGAGTCTCCTGCCGTCTCCGGAACTGCCAGCAATCCCGTAGACGACAGGCCCGAAAGAACTGATGCCTGCACCGCTTGCCCCGTTGTTTTGCATATATTCCATTACCTCCAGGACAGGCCGCGGCTGAAGTTCGACCTCCCGCCTCTTAAAACCTGTAAGCTGGAAGTGATTAATTGCTTTGCCGAAGCTTTCCAGATCCTCTTCTACGACTGCCGGAAGCATCTGCATT
>JADGNM010000325.1 GCA_017883485.1 Methanosarcina sp. | reverse complement strand
CAGAAAAAACATTTTACGATTGTAAAAAGAGGTCCTCAGGTCGTAGATGAAGATAAGTTCAGATTCGATATGTTCATACTCCTTATTGAAGAATGGCTCCGAAAAAAGTTAAGGGTCAGGTTAATGGTTGAGTGTCTGCGGTAAATGAATAGGAGAGGAAAGAAGAGGAATTTTTAGCGAAGTACTGATATTATATATTTTTATAAACGCTTTCTAATTGTTTTGCCGAGTTCTCCCATGAATATTTTTCTGCAAGTTTTCTGGCGCTGGTACTCAGTGTTTTCTGGAGTTCTTTATCTCTTATTAATTTCTGCATTTCCTCTGCAAGTTCCCTGCTTTTTCGAGCCTTTACGAGCATCGCATTCTCTCCATGAGCAAAAATGGAAGGTATGCCTCCTACCTCAGTAGATATTATGGGCAACCCTGCAGATGCAGCTTCCAGCAATGTCAATGGCAGTCCTTCCCATAAAGAAGGTAATACGAAAATATCGCACCTCGTGTAATGATCGAGGAGGGCTTCTTCGCTGACTTTTCCGGTAAATTTGACTATATCTTCTACCTCAAGTTCTGTTGTGATCTTTTTGAGATCCACTGCTTCTTCTCCATCACCTACTATGATAATTTCAAAATCATTTTGTCCTTTAAGGAATTTTGCTGCTTGTATCAGGTATTCCAATCCTTTTTGCTTTTCAAGCCTGCCCACAAACAGAAATCGGGTTGTTTTATCAGCTTTTTCTGGTCTTTGTTTAAATTTATGAACGTTTACTCCGTTAGGCACGCAGATACCTTTTTTTATTCCAGCTTTTTCGAGAATCTCAAGTCCATTTTCATCCACAATTGTAATCTGCTTAAAACCAGAATGTTTCAGAAAAAATTTTTCAGCTAACCTTTTTAAAAAAAAGTATTGTTTATCGTCAAAACTTATTCCGTGACAGGTGTTAACAACCGGTATCCTGTAAAATCTAGCTGCAAAAGAAATAAAAAAACCCATGTCTGCAGAGTGGGAATGTATTATGTCGGGTTTCAGCACTCCAATCTTCCTGAAACCCCACAAAAGTAAAAAAAACAGCGATATCAACCTTTGAGGTGTAATTTTGTCCAGATTTGCCGAACTATCTTTCAGGCCGAATTTGAAAACTTCATCATCCTGGCCAATTTCATCGCAGTTAGAAGTTAAGACGTATACCATATGACCCATTTTTATTTGTTGTTTTTTTAGATTACTAACGGCATACGCATCCCCTCCTATCATGGGATAGTATTTCTTTGTCAGGTGTAAAATTCTCATATGATCTTCCCGGTTGTGTAAAAAAAATCAAGATTCATTTTTTCTTCGATGTTTTATATCCCTGTTCCATGTACCACAAGAGAAGCTGTTCAGATATTGCAGCCCATTCATATTTTCCAGTTTTATTAACAGCAAAAGCAGTCATTTCTGTATAACCTCTTTCATTTCCAAGTATCTTCTCTACCCCCGCTGCAATTTCTCTATCCCCAAGCTGAACAACAAAACCATCAACCCCATTCTCAACAAGTCCCTGCGCTGCATTGTACTTTTCTCTCACAGTTACCACCGGCACTCCGCAGGCAAAAGCCTCGATTACAACCATCCCAAAGCCCTCCCTGCTCGAAGGCAGCACAAGCGTTTTAGAAGCCTTGACTTTCCCGATAAACGTCTCATATTCCTGAAAACCCGCAAACTCGACATTTTCGCAAATTGCCAGCTTCTTTGCAAGCTTCAGTAACGCTGCTTTTTCAGGTCCGTCCCCAACAATGCAGCATCTTATGTCAGGAAAATCTACTCTAAGAAGCGATACCGCTTTAAGCAGAACATCTACATTTTTTTCCTTAATAAGCCGCCCGGCAAAAATGACGTCATACATTTTTCCATCGAACCCGGAAGAGGCTTGGCTGTCAACAGAAGTCAGGCCGCATTCCGGTTCAATCTGAGAAATCCTTTTAAGATCGATCCCGTTAGGAATAATTGTAATATTCTTTTCAGGGATACCCAGTGATTCAAGCCTCTTTTTAGTCCAGTCTGAAACTGCTATATTTTTTTCCGAAATCTTTGCAACTGCTTTTTCAATCACTTTTCCTAAAAAACCTGCCTTTCCCATGTATTCGTACCAATAGTTATCCCACACCTCATGCCATGTGAATACCGAAGGAGTCCTTCTCAGGAGTGTAACCACTTTTACGGTAAAACAGGAAAAATATGGAAAAACGCTCACATCGATGAGGTCGAACTTTTCTTTCCAGAGAGCAGGAAATAATTTTAAAGCAAAAATAAGAGCTTCGCTAATCGAACGCCTGCCGTTTACATAAAGATCCCGAGCTTTGCACACTCCGTGAAGAGTCATGTTTTCATACTCAATAGTATCTTTGCCTTCCCACCACTTGACCCCGAAAATGTGTACTTCATGACCCCTTGCTGAGAGTCGCTTACCCAGCTCATGGTTGCGCATCTCTGCACCGCCTTTGACCCAGGGGTAGACAGCATCGTATACAAAGGCGATTTTCATTTGATCACTTACCAGTCCGTATCAACTTCCAGGAGCATTACGCTTACAAAGATTGCAGAAAAAATCAGCTGGAGCCCAATTGCTGCAAGGACCATTGAAATAACTGCGGATTCTATCTCTTTGAGTGAACCGTACCCTGAGCTGATCCAGGTATAAGCAACTTTTAGCCCGAGAACGAGGCCGAAGCCTAGGATCAAAGAGCCTCCAAGCAGTTCTCTTTCGAGGGAGTGATAACTCAGCAACTTCTTACTTGCTGTGCCGTTCCGATACATGCCGTGGATTAGACCGTATGTTTTCATATACACTCCAGTGGCAAGGGTTTGACCGCCAATAATTAAGAGCATACTTCCTAAAACAAATGAATGTAATCGATTATATGCAGCACTTTCGGTAAGGAGAAGGGAAGCAGTAATCAGAAAACCCAGAATGAATACAAAAGCACCTGGCAGGTAGAGGAAGGGGACTGGCTGATAGAGCATCATGAAACGTACATGCCTCCAACCGTCGTGGAAAGAGCGCAGTTTGGAGGGAGCTCGGCGTGAGTAATAGGAAATAGGAACTTCTTTAATTCTCAGTCCGCATTTTGCGGCTTCAATTACCATTTCGGATGCTAATTCCATACCATGAGTTTTAAGACGCATTTTATTAAGGGCTTCCTTTGTAAAAGCCCTCATTCCACAGTGAGCATCCGAAATTTCTGTTTTGAACAGGAAATTGAGCATTCCTGTTAATAGAGGATTGCCTAAGTACTGGTGAAGCCAGGGCATAGCCCCTTTTTTGATGTTACCCTTCATTCTGGTTCCTATTACAAAATCCGCCTCTCCTGACATAAGAGGGTCCAGAAATTTATCAAGCTCAAGCAGATCGTATGTGTTATCCGCATCTGCAATAGCAATGTAATCTCCCTTTGCTTCGGCCAGCCCTTTTAGATAGGCGTTCCCATATCCTTTTATCGGGCCTATAACCTTCGCACCCATAGACGCTGCAATTTCCGGAGTTCTGTCCGATGAGTTATCGGCAACTATAATCTCCCCTTCTATACCATATTTTTTGATTATGGACTGAGCTTTCTCAATACAAATTCGGATAGTTTCTTCTTCATTCATTGAAGGCATTACGATAGAAAGAGAGGGCATACCCAACTTATACAGCATATTTATTTATAACTATTTTGGTAACTATTCAGCCTATATAAAACAACATCCAGTGCCATCTTTATAAAGATTAGAAAGACAAATTTCTATGAATTAATTTTTTTTAATTGCTGGCAA
>JADGNM010000324.1 GCA_017883485.1 Methanosarcina sp. | reverse complement strand
GATTTTGCCCTGAATTTCATGAAAAAATTTGCAATCCTATTTAAAGTCAAATTTCAGATTATCCAATTGTAGAATTGTTTTGACTTTTGCGACGCTCTCTAAAAAGACGCAAATACCTGGGTACAATTATTTCCTCCATGCCAGAGGCAGAAGAAGTACATATCATAGAGGAGCATCTTGAAGACTATTTGAACGAAGGAAAGTAAGAAGAAAAATAAGGAAGAAGAAAAAAGTTTGCGAATTTGAAGAATAATCAGCCTGAATAAAATTACTCTACGAAATGAATCTACTCTAGAAAAATTTATTCCATATATCTTCTACGATATTCGTTACCCAGACTGCGCCGATAATCCGAACGAACCTGATTTCTGGCCTGAATTTCAAGAATCGATTCCAATGACTCCCCGTCAGCCTCATCCTGTTCACAGCGATCTTTTTCTTCTGTCATAAACAAATTCCTCTCTCATAAACAAATCTATAAGGTTATTTTGGGCCGCAGACCCAGGAAAAATTAAGTTTTATCAATTGCCTTGAGCCCTGAAGGATGTTCAATAAATTCTACCTCAATGCCAGGAAGTTCACGCAGCCTGGAGCATAAAGTTTCCATCCCCGGACTTTCAGTAGCATAGTGAGTGGCATCAATCAGACAGAGATCCGAGTTCATGCGGAGAATCTCATGCTTAAGTTCGGAAGATACAAAAGCATCCGCCCTATGTGATCTGGCAATTTCAAGAAATTCACTCTTATAGCCGCTGCCTCCAATGACCATTACTCGCCTGATTTCCTCCCTTTCTCCGGCATATATGACAGGAGCCTTAAGGCACTCTGATATGTGAGATGCCAGTTCAGCTGAAGAACAGGGTTCGATTTCCCCTATTCTGCCTATTTCTAAAGTTTCGATGTTTTTTAGCCCGATCCTTGCCGCAAGAGTATCATTGATACCTCCTATGGCTCTGTCATAATTTGTGTGCATGCTGTACAGAGATATCCTATTTTCAAGGGCGAGCCTGAGAGAAACTGCCAGGGTTTTTGAAATTTTGTTTATCGGATGGAAAATAAGAGTGTGATGAGTGATTAGCAGATCTGCTCCCATGTCTGCGGCTTTTTTGAGAACATATGAATTGGCATCCAGGGCAACTGCTATCCTTTCTATGTTATTTTCCAGGTCAAGAATTAACCCTATCCTGCATTCGTCAAAACCATCCGCAAGTTCAGGCGGTGCGATTTCTTCAAGAATTTTTACAATTTTTGCAAGTTCCATTGAAAAACCTCCGTAATTCGATAGAAACTATGGTCATGTGCCAAAATTCCTTCAATAATCTAAGTGAAGAGGTGAAGAGGTGAAGAGGCGAACCTCTGATGACTTAGGTGTAAATATCACGTTTGGAACTAATATCACGTTGAGAACTAATATCACGTTGAGTGCTAATATCAGTTAATAACTAATCTTACTATATTATTCTAAGTCATAATCTATTGAAGTCCAGTAGTCTCTTGAATATACATGTCAAATGCTACAAAAAATTAAAATAGATTAGTATAAATTATTTAGAATGAATCAAAAATAACTTTTAAAGTATTTATAGTCGGCTAATGGAATTTGGTAGTAAAATTTGGTAATATGAGTTATAATGACAGATTATGAGTAAAGAACCCTTTGAATAAACAAAATATAAACGTAATTAATCGTTTATTGAAATTTGTCACCGGATACAAATATTAAAAATATCAATCATCGTAAGAGCGTAAGACGAATTTTCCTATCCTCAAATGTGCGTAGATATGTCAGATTAAAGGAAGGTAACTATGGCTACAAAAATTTCACTGACGGCATTGCTTGTTATTTTCATTTTCTTTTGCCTCTCAATGACTGCTCTTGCGGCAAATGATGTTGAGTGGGTGGAGAAACAGAGTACAGCAACACTGTACTGGGGTGATTCCGCAACAGTGAAAGACTATGTGATAAAGGCAGAAGACTTCAGCAACGACACCGTGTTCGTTTCTATCTCAAAGGATGGGAAGAAACTAAAGACTTCTCCTCTTTCCGAAGGAATGGAAATTGAATGCGATGACGAGATAAAGGTTTGTGCCCAGAAAATAGATCCGAATTATGAAACTATTACTGAAAACGGAAAGGAATTCAAAGAAAAGATAGTAGTAATCCTTACGCCGAGCTGAGTATTTATGAAAGAGGGGAACCGAAATTTGAGATAACGGTAGAGACTGATAAAGACGCGTACGATTCTAAATCCGCAGGGGACAGCAAAATAGATGTAACTATAAAAGCTGTAAATAACGGCGATGCAGAAGCTAAAAATACTGTGCTGACCATTGATGCGGCCGGGCTGGAGTTACTTAACGGAAAAACTGAGTACAGGAACACAGAAATTCATAAAGCTGAAGCTCTGAAACCCATTAACCTGACGCTGAAGACACCTGCTCCATTAGAAGACACAAATTTCAATATAGTTGCAAATATTACATGTATGGACATAAAGGATAAAACGTTTGAATACGAAGGTTCAAAGACCGTCAAGGTCGAGAAAAAATGGGATCTTATCGTTTCAAAGGCCTTTCCGCAAGAGCATAGTATGGGAGAAAACATCCCTGTATCGGTCACTGTCCGGAACACAGGGATGTGCGATCTAAACAATATAGTACTTAATGACTCGATCGTTTCGGGCATGCACCTTCGGGAAAATAAGACACTTAATAAGACGCTTTCTCTAAAATCCGGAGAAAAAGCCGAAAAAATTATTGAGTACTCCCTGGTTGCTGAAGCGCCGGGACAATTTACGATCCCAGTATGCATAGCCGTCTTCACCCTCCCCAACGGACAGCGCAAAGAAGTAAGCTCCGATAATCCCGGAACAGTTAAAATTAACGGGCCCGACATCAAAGTCACAAAAACGGTAGACAAGCAGCAGCTAAACGTAGGGGATAACCTGAATGTAATTATCACGACACAAAACAATAGAAATGTTAACTTAAATGTAAGAATAAACGATACCTTACCTCCCGGAGCAAAACTGGTAAGAGGAGAAACCAGCTCGAAGCAAATACTTAAGGGTGGAGGCGGCTCGATGAGCATAAATTACACCCTTCAGATGAATACGGAAGAAGAAGTCAAACTGCCTGCTTGCAAAGCAAGTTTCACCGATGTTGCAAAAAATTCAGTAGAGGTCACTTCAGATATTCTCATTGTCCATGTAGGACCGCATACTTCCCTAGCCGCAAATAACACGACGAAGGTAGTAAATAATTCCTCTAGCCCGGCAGAAAATAATTCCTCTAGCCAGACTGGAAATAATTCCTCCAGCCCAGGTCAGCTCGGCAGCACTAAAGGAAATAATGGAGCTACCCCTGGATTTGACTTTATTCCTTCAGTTATAGGATTTCTGGTGATTTCAGGGCTTCTAAGGAGAAGAAGCACTTGAGAAAATTAAAAGGTGGCTCGGATTGTCTGGATTTTCTCAAAATATTGATATTTATACTCCAATTAATGACCCCGCTCATCCCGGGCGCATGTATCAGAGATACACATCTGACGGTTTGCATCCTACCGAAGGGGATAAATTGATTGCCGGGATCATATAAACAAAATGAATAGGACTTATGCATTTGAAATGCAAAATCAAGACAACCAAACTTAATTTCTAGCTTTGAGAATTGCAACCTCGGCTTCCTTTTGGTATTCAGAATAGCTTGACTATGTCACATTACCAAGTAAAGCATCATCATTGACCTCATACGCCAAATATTATCTTTGCAGTGAAATCGATGACAGCTATTGGAGTAA
>JADGNM010000323.1 GCA_017883485.1 Methanosarcina sp. | reverse complement strand
GAAGTGAAAATATACATTGTATCAAAAAAATAAATTATGTTCTATTTTTGCATGGGGGTCGAAATGTAAATTACATCACCATTCAAAAAGAAGCCGATATCTCTGAGAGCCCTGAATATCTCCGCATAAAGCAAGAGAACCAGATCCTCCAGACCGAGACAGTCAAGCATATCGTAGAAAGAAGCGAGTTACAGGAACTACGGGCGGAGATTGAGAAAATGAAAGAATTTGATCACGAGTTTCAGAAAATATCCGCACAGTCACTTGACTTCAATGATCCTGCGATTAAAGCACAGTTACTAAAGTTCTTAAATCAGTCTTAAACCATTACTTTTTTTCTCATTCTTTTTTTTCTTTATCTGAAATACATAGCAGCACGGTTCTTCAAATCCGCTTTTAGTTGTATAAAGCTGTATAAATCCTGTATCGGATAAATGGGGGTAAGAAAATACTTAGAATGTGAAACTAATGATAAATATAGATAAAACATATCATGTGTAATGAAACTTGGAAAAGGTGAAACCGATGAATGAACCAGCTCAAGCAATCCGCAGGAGCATCCCCTGCATGGTCTATGTCAAGTTGGACGTGTTCGAAAAGATTGAAAACGACCGGGGCTATCAATCTCGAACTCAATATCTTAATGAGCTTATTGAAAAAGGACTCAAACAATGACACTAAAAAAGTTTTTTCGGATTGCCAGTGGAAGTGGGCTGGCAATCATGAAAGGAGGTTTGTTTATGAAATACATAAAGATAAATGCGCTTGAGATACAAAAAGATTTTGTATCGATCGATACGAAATCAATGATTGAAGATGAACATGGTAACATTGTATACTTCTCAAATGAGGCTTTCTCGCCTGCCACTGTTTTTAGGACATTTGACAGAGCCAAAGTCACATTTTCACGGTTGCTTAACGCTGTCGCAAAAAGAACCGAATGTGAAAGTAGTTTTATAAGGTGGATGTTTGCGTCTTATCGAAGCAAACGAAGAAGATCCCCAACTCACAAACAATTAAAACACAAACATTTTTCTCAAAAACGTTATGTGGCGGTGGTTTGAATGGCTGCCCAACTTGATTTGCATGCACCTGAATTCAAGCCAGAGACTGTTGAACATTTTAAGAAACTCTATGCTGAGCATGAGGATTGCATAAATTATAAGCTGAAGTTTGGTAGTGCTGTTGAAAAGGCGATCGCTAGAACTATTATGGCTACTGCAGGCATTCAGCAGGAAGGAGGCGAGGTTTAATGCCTCTCAGGGAATGCAATATAGAACAGCTGAAGGCGGCAATGGAAGATTACCCAGAAGCTGCTTTTTACGCAGTGTGCAGGAAGCCGCTGTTCATTCAGGGCTTGAAAGTAATCCAGTCGTTTTGGCCGAACGACAGGCTTCACCGGGCCTATCACCGTGGTGAAATTGATTGGATTGAGTATATCATTGAATATAAAGCCCAAATTACTGCCGATGTCAAAGCGAAAGCTTGGATTTCTAAAATTCGTAGTTTGGCAAAGTCGCAAGCCGTTTTTCTTGTATGCGTTTGCTGCCGGGAAGAAGAAGAAAGGTGTCATCGGTTCATTTTATTGGAACTTATCGGAGGGCTTTAAATGAACCTACCGAAACCCGTTTGTTGCCCTGCTTGCGGAACTCTTGCTCACAAACGGAAGAAAGCCCCCGGATGGTTTTGTTATACGTGTCACCAGGTGTTTTTAGTGCCCGTCGATCCTGTAACACATGAAACACAGGAAGAATAAAGAGGCGCTGATTATGGCTATCACGCTAGACCCCAAAAACACCAAGGCGGTAATCTTTGCTCAGAAAAATTGGCTTAAAGTCCTGCAGCGTGCGCAACCGAACAAACTTTCACCGATTCTCATTAAAGCAATAGAAGGCAAATGGGAAGAAGGTGAAGACTTCGACCTTTATGGCTGGAAGCCTTCAGTCAACATATGGCATAAACTTGAGGTCCCAATTTATACAAGAGGGATTCTGCCAAACGAAATTCTAATTGACCCTGATACACCTGAATGGTCCGCGATGAAGGCAGGAATTGAAAAGCTTTACACATGCTGTAAAGAAAACCGAATTCCCTACTTGATTGGTTTTTCCGGCGGGAAAGGGATTCATGTTTCCATTTTATTTGATAACATAAAGTTGGACGATGATGTAGTTAAAGACCTGGAAAAGGTTGATATTGACGTATACAAGACAGTTAGGCGAGCACTTGTTAATGCACTTGCAGAGAAGGCAGGAGTTGACCTTGAGGCCATCCGCGTAGATTGGGGAAAAATAAACTTCAACTGTGAGAGTAAAGGCTCTCAAGTCAGGGACTTCGGGACTACCAGGGGCGCAGGATTATACAAGACTCTGATTGAAGATATACCGGACCACAAACCGGAGCCTTTTGGTCTACCTTTGGTATTCCCTGAAAATGTTGAGTTGTGGAACATTGAAGGGACCGAATTCAAAGAGATCGTGATAAATGCATTAAAAGCTGAAGTTGATAGAGCAAAGAAGGCAAAAGAATTTGCGGTTACTGGTGTTGATTTAACTGCAGTTGAATTACTGGCTTTTCCATGCATAAAGCGCTTGCACGAAGCAGGCTTGACAAGCGGGCGGTATTACGCGGGCGTAAGTGCAGCACTTCTCTGCAAAAAGCTTAGCCTGTCAAAGGAAACCACTGAACAAAACATGCAAACCTTTTATAAAACAGTTAAAGGTTTATCTGATGCCGAAACCGCGTTATACATTTCAAACGGGCTTGAAATTTATTACAGCGAAAACCATTTTTCGTGCAGGACCCTTAAGGAAACCTATCCAGCTCTCAAACTGTGTGACTTTCAAAACTGCCCCCTTGAATAAAAAAAGTGAAGAAAAGAAAAATAACGACAGTCCGTTTAAAGAAATGGACGAAGAAGAAATAAGACTCCTGGGCGGAAAGTTTGCAGAAAGACACCTAGTTTGCGACCTGCCAGACGACCATTTCATCTCTGAATACGTAGCATATAACAACCGAATGACTGACGGGTTTTTTGAGTATAACGTTATGGCTGCTTTTTATTTACTCTCTTCTTGCACGCAGGATAAGGCCTTCATAGACCTTGCGACCCATGCTAAAGGACTAAAGATTAATGTGTGGAGTACAATAATTGGGCAATCCTCGGTAAGTAGAAAAACCACAATAGCCGACATTTTAAAAACAGTTTTAAGCTTTGTAACCGGAAAACCAAATATAGATGTAGAAGGGACACTAGAAAGTTATGTGGAGAGCCTTTCTATTGAACCGACGTTATTTTCTGTTAATGACGAATGCAGTGTACTCCTTTCTAAAATGGGACAGAAATACAACGCCGGCTATTTTCAATTCGAATGTAAGATGTACGATGGAGAAAGCCACGAAAAAAGATTAGCATCAGGCGGAAAAAAAGAGCCGAAAAAATATACAATTATTGATCCCTACATTACTAAATTTTATGCTTCGACATTTGTGAAATATGCTCGGTCTATCACTGTTTCGGACTTCGATAGCGGGTACGGATTCAGGTTTTTATTCTGCGCCCCGTTATATGACAGAGAGATAAGACCTGAAAGGCGCAGGACGCAGGAAGATAGAGATGTGTTCGCTAAATTGTGTGCTCGAGCGGGTAAAATCTATGATTTATTTGCACAATCGCCTGTTTTTGAGATGAAAATAGACGACGATGCTTTTGAGTACTACACATATGTTTCTAGCGAATTCAACACTTACATAAAGAAAACCCCACAGAACAGGGAATTAATGGGCTCGGCTTGGGGGAGGTATGC
>JADGNM010000322.1 GCA_017883485.1 Methanosarcina sp. | reverse complement strand
GCCTATGGAAATCACTTCTTCTTTAAGAACCTGATTTTTTGTATCAAGATAAAGTGTTATAAATTTTTCTTTCTTTTGCTCACGCATTTTGGGATACATGAGAGCATATACATCCTTTGGGGAACATATTTTCCTTTTTGGTTCCTCAACAAAAGTCTCAAGACGACGGGCCAGTTCGAAAACTGCGGCTATCTGGGCAGCCTTTGCCTTTCCAACCCCATGCACCTGCATAAGCCTTGTGACATTTGCGAGACTGAGCTGCTTGATGCTGTACTCCGACAATATCCGGCTGCACAGGCTGACAACATTTTCTTCCTTTGACCCTGTCCTCAGGATTATGCCCAGCAGTTCCGCGTTTGAGAGAGATTCCGGCCCATTTCGAATAAGCCTCTCCCTTGGACGTTCGTCTTCAGGAATGTCCTGAATCCTGACTTTATTAATTTCCATGCTTTACCCCCTCTTTTGATGATGGAAAAGACTATGAGGAAAATTTATCCTCAGAACAGTCCAATCTTGTATGGATAAGATTTTCAATAGAAACATAGGCCTTTCAATATTTGAATCTTCACATGAATATTAATGATGTTTGTTTTTGATACAGTTTCTCGAAATAACATAAACCGGAAATAGAGAACGAGCTGAGTTTTAATCTCTGCTTAATCGACAGCTCCGACATGATTTTCTTTACAAGGCTGCCCTCTGAAAAAGAATTTGGCCCAAGAAAAACATCCTTGCCTCACTATAGATTCTTATATCATCCTGTGACATAGCCCACAGTATGACAAGCTACAAAGCTCTGGTAAAAGATGTAATAAAAAGAGCTGATGTTCTTCTTGAAGTTATAGATGCCCGGTTTCCTGATGAGACTCGAAATATGGAAGTCGAGAGTGAAATAGTCCGCTTAAAAAAACCGTTCATAATCGTCATCAACAAATGCGACCTTGTTTCAAGAGGAAAACTTGAGAAAACGAAAGCCCGCCTCTCAAAAATCGCACCTACAGTTTACATTTCCAGTAAAGATAGATCAGGAACAACAATCTTAAGGCATCAGATTCTAGAATCTGCGAGTATAAAAGGGCGTGATATCCTTGTCGGCACCCTCGGCTACCCCAATGTTGGCAAATCCTCAGTAATAAATAGTGTTACAGGCAGACACAGGACGGGCACATCCCCGATATCCGGCCACACAAAAGCAATCCAGAACGTGGGTGCAGGCTCACGGATCATGTTTATTGACACACCTGGGGTTATACCGTTTGACGAGAGAGACGAGTATACCATGGGATTGCTAGGAACAAAAGATGCGACTCACCTGAAGGATCACTTTGGTGTATCCCTGAAGATTATAGACAAAATTCTTGCTGAAGACAAAACCATCCTTGAGTCCTTCTATAATATTACGATAGAAAATGAGAGTTCCCATGAAGTACTTGAACTTATAGGCAAACAGTGCAATTTCCTGCAGAAAAAAGGTGAGATCGACGAAACAAGGACTGCTACCAGAGTAATCAATGATTGGCAAACTGGGCTGCTTTTTACCTGACGGGATGAATAACACCATTTTCCTTATGTAAGCTTCCGGCTAAAGCCAGACGATATTTATTTTCTTTAAAACAGCTTGGGCTATGCATATCAACTAGTTTCTTATTATAAGCTTCCTGACTAAAAGTCACTAACTACCTCACTACTTTTTTCGTTCGGGATAAAGTAAAGTAAATATCTATAACTTGTTTGTCTAAAGGTTGTCACAACATTTCCCGTAAACAATAACAGTCACCCTCTCAACCCTCATGGCTTTAAATAAAGAAAAGGGTGGGTTTTGTCAAATACCTAACAAAAATAAACTTTACAGAACGCGATTTTTAACTAATTGTTGTGAAGCTGGCGCCGATGCCTGATTATCTTTTTCGGTTACTGTAAACAATATAGAGAACTCTGTCCCATTGTTCCTTTTCAGTTCAAGTTCCCCATCTAACTGGTCGACGAGGGTAGTTACAAGCTGAAGTCCAAGGCTCTCAAGGTCTTCAATATCAATGTTTTCAGGTATACCTACCCCGTCATCCGAGACGGTCAAAATGAAATCTCCTGTACTAATACAATCTTCACTTTTACTTTCTTCTCTGATGTTTATACAATCTCCGTTTTCTTCTCTATGGAGTTTGATTCGGATTTTTCCTTTACCTCTGCCGGTAAATGCATGTTTAAAGGAGTTCGAAACAAGTTCATTAACAATTATACCTAGTGGGACGGCAGTATCCATGTTATAGAAAATGTTTTCTTCCAGATCCATGCTTAAACTTACATTGTTATTTCCAAGCCTGTATGTCAGGAAAAGATTCTTTGCGAGTTCCTCAATATAAGACGAAAAGTCCAGTGTATCGAACGCTCCACCTTTGTACAGTTCCTCATGGATCAGAGCCATGGATATAACCCTATTTTGGCTCTCCCTGAATGCTTCACGGATTTCGGAATCCGTAAGACGATCTCTGTTGCTGCTTAATTTTTCAGCCTGAAGATCCAAAAGGGATGAGATCACCTGCAGGTTGTTCTTGATTCTGTGGTGAACCTCCTTTTTACGGACAGTATCGATACTTGCTAAGATCTCTTTATTCTTCTTTTGCTCCGTCAGGTCTGTGACCACGAGACACCAGGCACTTGGCGATCTCTTGACCTGCAAAGAGCTGACGGACAGATACACGGGCAAAGATACGCATCCTTCAGCCCGGGAGCTCAATTTCCCCCTTACCCTTCTCATGCTCCAAGAGTGCCTTAAATGTGATCGTGTCCTCCGGCCCAATATATCGATAAATAGATGTGCCTATTATGTTATGCAAAGGCATCCTTAGTAGTTCGGCAAAGTGGCGGTTGCAGTAAAGGATGGTGCCATCGCTAGCCAAGGTGGCAATGCCCTCGTTAATTGTCTCAACCAAAACGCGATATGCGTGATGTGCACTATCCAGAGTGCAGATCATATCCCCTTCTGGCCCAGGTATCACCAGCGCATCCAGGTCCCCATCACTAATGGCACGCCTGAGTTCTTCAGCATCAGCCTGACATGCCCTCAGGTTCTCTACCTCGTCTCGTAAGGCATGATTCTCATTTAACAGTGCTTGATACTTATCCAATAATGCCTGATACGATATGGGCTCTTTGCATTTTGCCCATTTAGATCTCATATTTCATCTGTCCTTCGATCTATGCTCTTCCAGAAATTGATTATTCTTTAATATCCTTGAATTTTATGTCCATTCCAGGCAGAACCCCCTCGGTATCGGACATGCTGCCTATGAGCTTTCTCAAGGTGGTGGAAGCTCTTTTATGAGGGTGGGAGCTGCCACAATCTGCCCATCTTAAGCGAAGATCGGAAATGATAGATATCGATGACTTCTAACTTGTACTCGCCGGGCAGGTACCTTCACATATTCGCTTGACATTATCTATCGCCTGTATCTATTTGGGGCCCATTCCCGCAACATAGAGGCGAGAACGTATTTGCCGCTATATGCTTTTGCCAGGACTTCCTCAAAAGCTGCTGTGGCGTCCTTGATATCCGACGTCTTGCTCTCTTCATTCTAGACCATTAAACGTCACCTAGCAGGGCGCAAATTTAGACCTACAAGAACACGCTCGGTATTCGAGAGATCCCCATTATTTTCTTTATAAGCGGAGGAAGCTTTCTAACCAGCGTCTGGATAGCTAATATTTTATCTCACTTGGCTAGCTGCGGTTTCTCCAGGAGATCTATAACCTCAATCCTGTACCTGCTGCTCAGATTTTCCAGGTTCAATGTTTCCAGTTCCATAGAGATCTGATG
>JADGNM010000321.1 GCA_017883485.1 Methanosarcina sp. | reverse complement strand
AGAATAAAAAGAAAATAAACTGGAAGTTTACGAAGAAGAATGCTGATGAGAAGATGTCCAAGTATTATGTTCCATAATTAAATTGTTGCGACACTAGTTACTGAATTCGGCTAAATGAGTGCAAATCATTTTGACGTTGTTAATTAGTGGGTTATTTGAGGGGCAGGCTGGGATCACCAATATATGATAATTAAATGTTCTATATGACATCTGTTTTGCGGCATTATTTTCTCTTGGCGTTCATAGAGAAGACCGCTCTTCGAGCGGGACAAGACACGTTAAAGACAGCTAATATGGTTCCTATTTTTAATTTGCTAATCTTCGATTATCTCGTTCTATTCTTCAATAAGTTCCCAATGGCCACTTCTATCAGAGCCTATTCTTCTAAGAAAACCTTTTTTAACATTCCCATGTGTTTTTGCACTGCTGATTGATTTATTTTCAATTTATCAGATATTTCACCCTGTCCTTATTTATAGAAACCTGCGTTCTTTTGGATTTCAGAGCTCTTTTTCGGGCTCCTCATCTTCTCTTACAAATTCATCAAATCCACATTTTTTCATAACCGTTTCCTTTAGTTCGTCAGCTTTTGCAGCGTATTCTTCTGCATCTTCTTTTCTGCCCAGGCTCGTGAGTAACATTGAGTATTCTGTAAATGTTACTACCGCCCCACCCATGTATAAGAAATTTTCAGGTTCTTCATCAAGCAGTTTTGCGTTTATGGGCATACTTTTTTCAAAGGCCTCTTTTGATTTGTCATATTCGCCGGCCAAATGATACGCAATGCCTAGCTGGGTATGTAAAACACTCATCATTGACTGGTATTCAAGGTTTTCGGGATCGAACTCAAGATGTTTATTCAGGATCGGGAAGACTGATTCGTAGATTGGGATGGCTACCTCGTAATTTCCCAGGGATTCATGTAATATCCCGCTAAGGATCCGAATTTCACAGATGGCCTTCCAGTTTTCCGGTTTTTCAGGATCTTTTTCGTATAAGTCCTCATAGTAATCGCGGGCAAGGGCCAGGTATTCTTTCGCAAGACCTTGCTTTTTTTCATGGATGAGCACAGTTGCCTGCCTCTGGAGTTCCCTGGCCAGCAGGTCTTTCATAAGAGCATCTTCGTTTTCATCTTCAAGGATAGGCCTGAAGACATCGGCTGATTTTAAATACTGCTGTTTTGCAAATTCCAGTTTTTCTGCTTTTTCAAAAAGTAGTCCCAGTTCTTTGTAGGAAAGAGCGAGTTCGTTTTTGTAATCCAGGTCTCCGGGGTTTTCGCTGGCAATCCGGAGGCTTAGTTCTGTAATGCGTTCACGATGCAGGATTGCGTTTTCATATTGTTTTTGCCTGACAGCTAAGGATTCAAGGTCCTCCAGGGTATGGATGAGATCTTCCTTGTAATCGATACTTTCCGGGAATATTTGCACCACATTTTCGATTATTCCAAGAGATTTTTCATAGTATTCGAAAGCGGTTTCAGGCTCAAGATCCGCATATTGTTCCCCTATGTAATCCAGGGTATTTGCGATACCTACTTCGTGGTCAATATCTTCGGGATAGGATTCAAACAGTTTTTTATAGGCTTCAAGGCCCTGTTCATAGTACTGTTTTGCAATTTCGGTCTCCCCCTGTCCTGCGTAGAGGTGTCCGACCTGGTCGAGGGTGGCGGCTATATTTGTTTCACTTACCTCGTCTTCAGGGTCTTTTTCGTGTATGTTTCTGTAGATTTCGATTTCCTGCATACGGCACTCTTTTGCATGCTCTATGTCTCCTATATCACCGAACAGTTCCGCAAGCTCGGTAAAGTCTTCTGAAATCTCATACTGATATTGCAGTTCCTCCGGCTTTTTTCCTGGCAATTTTGTAAGGATTTCTAGAGTTTTTTCAGCGTATTGAGTCGCTTTTTCAATTTCCCCGTTTTTATAAAAGGCCCTGCCGAGTGTCTGGTAAATTTCGCCCTGCTTCCGGATGTAAGGTATATTTCCTGGCTGTGTCCGGAGTTTTTCGTTCAGGAAGTCGAGAGCCCGCAGGTAGGTTTCTTCAGTTTTCTCGATATTTCCAAGTTTTGCGTATAGGTCCCCGGAGACTTCGTATAAGGAAAGAAGATGATCAAAGACAATACTGTTGCTTGGTTCTTTTTTGAGGATTCTTGTATAGATTTCTTCTATCTGCCCAAAGACTCTATTTGCTTCCTCGAAGTTCCTGAATATAAGACAATAATTTTTAAATTGTTCAGTTATTGTCTGCAGGATATTAAATAATTCCAGGTTTCCAGAAACCAGTTCAAATAATTTCCCATAATTTTGCACGATTTTTTCGACAAATCTGGGCTCAGCTTCAAGCTTCTGGGCCCTCAGGTGATAGGTCCTTACATTCTCCAAAACTCTCAAGTAATTCTGTATGTACTCCGGGTTGTCCGGGACCTCGGTAATAAGTTCTTCATAAGTGGCAAAAATTTTTTCGAAATATTTTTTGTTCCTATAAAAGTACTCTTCCATTTTTGACATACTGTCTATCTCGCTGAGTACCTTTACAGTAAAACCAAAAGAATTATAGATAAAATACTGATTCTCAGGTTCTCCCGGATTATCCAGGAAGAGAGACACGGCAAGTTCCATCATCCTCTGGAACTCCTCCAGAGCCTCTTCATTCCTTTGCTCGGCAAGCAAAGCTCTCCCCTTCAACATGAGAGTCGGACACAGGTAGTCCGGCTTCTTTGCCTTTTCAGAAAGCTTTTCGGCCTTTGCAAGGTTTTCAAGCGCCTTTTTAGTTTTCCCCGTATTAATTTGCACCAGAGCGTTCTCGAGAATCCGATTTATTGTATCCATAAGTTGCTTGGACATAGAAGTAGATTGTAATTCAAATAATAAAAGATATCGTCAGCTTCGGCGACCTCTGAAAACGAAGCGGGAAGCCCAACACCATCAAAGAATCGTACCCTTAATTTGAATTTCAGGTACATCAAGGGAAGAGCCCGAACAGAACAAAACTCAAAAAACTTATAAACCCATCAAATATTATTAGTCACATAAATTTATAGGAATTCTGCATATACCTTTTGACCCACATAACGGATGGAAACTTGCCCTTGGAAAAGAATTAGTTGCAGCAGGCTACGAAATAGATTTTAAGAAATTATGAACTGATAGTATGAACCTCCATTCCCTCATCAAATCCGGCGAATCCGAAACCCTTGAATTCAAGGAAAAATTCGATGAAAGAACCGTAGAATCAGCCGTAGCTTTTGCCAATGCAAAAGGCGGTATGATCCTTATAGGGGTTTCTAATAAAGGAATTATAACCGGAGTGGATATTGGAAAAGAAACTCTGGTTAAATGGGCAAATCAAATCTCGGACAAAACCGAGCCGCAGCTTATCCCTGAAATCGAGATGTTTGAATTTGAGGGGAAACAGGTTGTAGCTGTAAAGGTTCCTGAGTATCCTATAAAACCTGTGTCCGTCAGGGGCAGGTGTTTCAAGCGGGTAAACAACAGCAATCGGAGTATGAATTCGCAAGAAGTTGCAGAGATGCACCTGCAGTCTACGGGAATGAGCTGGGACAGGTTTCCGGCGGCAGGGGAGACGATTGAAGATCTTGACCTTGAAAAGGTCAGGAATTATATCCGGAAGGCAAGGGCCGTTGGGAGGAAAGGGTTCAGGAGCCTGTTTTTGAAGAGTACCAGGGCTTCAGGGTTATCTTCAGGAAAGGGATTTTCAATGAAGATTATCTCAGGGAACTTGGGCTAAATGAGAGACAGATCAAGGTTGTTTTCTATGTAAAAGAGAATGGGGAAATTACTAATAAAAAATACCAGGAA
>JADGNM010000320.1 GCA_017883485.1 Methanosarcina sp. | reverse complement strand
GTTACTCCAATAGCTGTCATCGATTTCACTGCAAAGATAATATTTGGCGTATGAGGTCAATGATGATGCTTTACTTGGTAATGTGACATAGTCAAGGTACTAAAAAGAAAACAAAAGCAGCAGAGCCAATAGATCTAAAGAAAGATTCTATGGAAGAGGAGGTCGTCCTTTTCTGCTGCACTGAGAAAATCGATGAGGACGATCCGCATAATATTATTGGAAATGCCACTATAGAGGTTATCAAGCACCTTGAAAGTTCTTTAAAAGAGCAAGACCTTGAAGGTAAAAGAGCTCCTTTTGGCTGGTATAAGGAGCTTGAAATGAAGAGTAAAGGGCATCCTCTATCGAACCTTTCAATAACCGTTCTCCCTGATAGCAAGCAAAAATCAGGAATATTTTGCCAAACACACAGTAATCATCTTGAAATTCAGGATTGACCTAGATCTCATTATACTCACATTAAAAACCTAAAAACTTTAGAGATGAAATACTATGACCGACGCAAAAGTTATCCTCATGATGGGATGTCCTGAGGTCCCAATTCAAACAAGCATTGCCCTGTATCTTTCCCATAAGCTTACCAACTTAGGACTCGATGTTACCGTTGCCGGGACAGATGCCGCGACCAAACTTTTGAAAGTCTCTGATTCTGATGGATATTATGCTAAAAAGCTGGTGGATCTTGATAAAACTCTGGAGGACATCATTGAGAAAAGAACGGATTTCGATATCTGTTTCGCCTTCATGCATAACGATGCCGGAATGACCTATGCTGCGACTATGAGTGCTATTTCTCAGGCCAGGCTGTACTCCATAGTTTTTGGCATCCATGCCGAGACCCTGGCTGAAACCATTGAGTTCGATTGTGAGAAGATTGTTGCAAAGGCTGTTCACAACCCAGTTCAGCTCCAGAACAAGCTGGATAAGGTTATGGAGGAGATAGTCAAATGAGCTGTATTGAGCAGAAAAAGTACAAGATCCTCCTTGAAAAGACAACCTTCAAGGAGTCGAGAGAGTATATCGAGAAAAACTCGGATGAGGTTTACTATGTACCTCCAGGTTACAAGATCTTCAATGACTACTATGTGATAGGGATACCGCCCATTGCTTTGGGGGCTAAGAGTAATGCTCTCTTCTTCACCTATACAAAACCCTGCCATGGAACATTTGTCCTGACCATAGACGATGAGGAAAGCAAAAAGGAAATCAATAGACTCAGGGAGATGGAGAAGGGAAAGATAACGGCCTCATTGAAAAAGAGCAAGCCTCTTGAAAGCTCAAGAAGCCCATCAGCTTTCAGGATATATGGAAAAAATGAAATCTAAGTTGGCCCTGATAAAGACAACGATAAAGACATACTTCCTAGAAGCTTCGCCGAATTACTATTAAAAAGAAAATTTTAGCTGAAAAAAATTAGTAGTAAAAGATATACCGGCACACAATTAAAATAAATTAATAACGATGGTATAAATAAATATTTTTATTCACAATATTCCATTTTGGACTGCGGTGATGCACTTTTCTCATTACTATCGATTGCCATTACATTATTGAGCTCTATTTTATAGATATATAATGTCACAAGCATATAATGCTGTATCGTGATATATACACTTTTTAGATTTCGCTAAATTCCTATCTATAACTTTTTTTGTTCAGTTTGGAGGGGTTGGAGAATAGAATATTAAATTAATGGCGGGAGTGCGTGTAATAGAATAGTTGCTCTTACTAGGTATGATGGGGCGGCAGTTGGAGCTGCAGCGCCGGGATCTGCCAGTCTGCGGACCACCAATTACGTCAGTGATCCCCTCAGAGCAACCTCGGTTCCCGAGATCATGAGAACTTAGCCACTTTCACTTTATCACCTTACGCTGGAAATCGTGCTAAAACCAGGAAGACGGAAGACCAAGCGTGAGTAAACACTGGGATATGCAAAATATGTCTCTTCAATGTAATTCTAATCCAGTATCCCCGTCCTGTGAGTTTCCTCAATTATGTGGGACGAATCATCATCAGAGCATCCAGCATTTTGCCAATGATTTCCAGATAACTCTGAGAGTTTTCTTCCTTTACTTTATTCTTCGGGGCTTCAACAGTCACCTGACAGCAAAAACTTCGTTTTTTAAGCACAGTCACGGAGTTTGTTCAGGGTTTTGGCGATGTCAAAGGGCAAGTTCCCTCTTTCATCCCTTTAACGGATTATAGATGGCAGAGGAGTCAGTTTATTATTTATCTAATAGAATTGTAAACCCCGGATGAATATACTTATAGAAAAAAGAAATACTAAAAGAGGGTGCAAAAGATCGTAAAGGGAAAAATAGGACGAAATTGGAAGTATTACAGCGCAATGATAATATTTGAGATAGAACACTACTTGAAATCACCAAGCTTAACTATTTATAAAGTTATAACTAATGTAAACCTAAGTACAATAATGTCAACCAAAAAGCAACACTAATATAAGAAAAATAATAATAGAAGATCTGGAAAAATCCTGAAATTAGCTGGTTGTATAAAGAGTCCAATTAGCAATTCGTTAATTGACATCAAATATTGATTTGTATTGACATCAAATATTTACTTAAATTTTACTCGAAAACAAAAAGCAGAGAGCAGTAAATTGCTTCCGAAATAAAAAAACAAAACTGTAAATAAATACTATAAAAATATAAAAAGCAGTGGATTAAATGGATAAAGCACGCATAATTGCAGAATCGGCAGCCCTAATTTCCAGAGAACTCAATGCTGCCTCAATTATGGTCTCCGGGGAGCTAAGTTTTGAAGGGATAGAAACTGGGGGAATTCCTGTCTATTACATTCCCATGCGCCCGAAAAGCATAATAGATCAGCTGGTCTCTGCAGGCAGAGATGGAAAATGTGCGTTAAGGGATCTCGGCGACCAGATAAACCGCGAAGCTTCAGGTAATTCGGATTACCTGCAGCAGGCTGCGGCGATAGAATACGTGCTTGGAGAACTGAAGGGCGGGACTGTTGTGGGCGTTGTCGAGACTCGCAGTTCCAGTTCGATAATTGTACATAACCTCGATGAAAATCCCCTTGTAAAAGCAATTAAGGAGTGTCAAGAGAGGGTAAAGCCGGAAGTAATGAGTGCAGTCATGAATATTTCTTTTGACATTGCCCTGACAGGCAGGGAAGGAAAAAGAGTAGGATCTGCCTTCATCTTAGGAGATTCCGAAGAAGTCTTGAAGCGCTCTCACCAGATAATTCTTAATCCCTATGCAGGTCACGACGAAACTCACCGAAACATTCTTGACAAGAGAAACTGGGAGTCCATAAAAGAATTTGCTCAGCTTGATGGAGTTTTTGTAATAGACGAGACAGGCTATATTCATGCAGCAGGGCGTTATCTTGATGTTGATGGGAAAAATATAGATATCGAAAAGGGATTGGGAGGAAGGCATGTTTCAGCAGCCGCGATCAGCAGGGATACTGTTGCGATTGCGGTTACAGTATCAGAATCCGGAGGCACCATCAGGATATACAAGGATGCAAAAGAAACTATCTGCATGGAATCCTTAAAACCTTCAATAAGATATATCTGAGCCTAAAAATTAATAAAGTTTAACTGCATATTCGAAGAGGCTATTCTCAAAAAAGAGAGAAAAAGACATATATATTATATTAATAAATATATATTGTAACTATTCAGGGTATAGTTAGCGGCGTTCCTTGAAGCGCTGCTCGAATCCCCTCTAAAACCGGCAAACTATTCTTTCTGATTGTGGAAATGTAAGCTCTAATTCTGCAGAAAGCTTCCGCTCCTCGTATGGTTCTGAAAGTTCCTGATATTTTCTGCTGT
>JADGNM010000319.1 GCA_017883485.1 Methanosarcina sp. | reverse complement strand
GCCTGTCTCCGATTTCTTTTGAAATTTTCAGCGCCTGTTCATAATATTCAATTGCTTTCCTGGGCTCGCCCAGATGACTGTATGCTAACCCCAGATTGCCAAGGTCCGCACCTTCTCCGCGCCTGTCCCCGATTTCTTTTGAAATTTTCAGCGCCTGTTCATAATATTCTATTGGTTTCCTGAGCTCGCCCAGATGACTGTATGTCGTTCCCCAGATTGCCAAGGTGGTTACCTTCTCCGTGCCTGTCTCCGATTTCTTTTGAAATTTTCAGCGCCTGTTCATAATATTCAATTGCTTTCCTGGGCTCGCCCAGATGACTGTATGCTAACCCCAAATTGCCAAGGCGGTTACCTTCTCCGCGCCTGTCCCCGATTTCTTTTGAAATTTTCAGCGCCTGTTCATAATATTCTATTGCTTTCCTGAGCTCGCTCAGATGACTGTATGCGTTCCCCAGATTGCCAAGAACAGCTCCATGAACTTGCTTATCTTCAAGAAGTGGTTCATCGTTGCAGTGATCTTTTGGTAATAGTTTTTCATAAATTTCGATAAGTGTTCTCGGATTTCCCCATAGGTCCAGAAGATAGGGGAGATTGTATCTCCATATGATAGCCGCTGCCAGATCGTACTCTCCAGCTTTGCAAGCGTGGTGATGTGCTTCGATTATCGGCTGAAGATCTTCTTTTCTTGAAGGGTTTTCCGGTAGTGGGAGAGAAAGGTAATATTTCAATGCAAGCATGTGAGCTTCTTTCTTATTCTTCAAATCCTCATAAGAAAACTCTTGAACTAATGGATGTTGCCAGTAACTATTACTATTGTCGGTTTCAAGAAGAGACTTATCGAGAAGATTGTCAACGGCATCGATAGGCGTCTCGTCAGTGGACATGATATTGATTGCTTCCAAGTGTTCAGGTTTGCGAAAGACGGAAATTCGTTCAAGTAATTCTTTTTCGTTTCCTGCTAGCTTGTCAAATAGGAGCTTTGCATTTTTGATGCGTTCTTCTTTGCTTTTCTTGTAGATTCCGGGATTTTTCAGCACATTTTCCAGAGTATGTCTTTTAGCAAGTCCTACCAGGAGCTTTAAGGAAAATGGATGCCCACAGACACCTTCTGACAGAGATTTTAAGATATTGTATTCTATTCTTTCGAGTCCATTCGCTTTCAGGTAATCAACGGCAAAGTTAGTCTCCAGTCCCTTCAAGTCTGCTTTGTTCTCATCTTCAAGTTCATCTATCAGACGCTCCCCATTATCAAGTATTGGAAGGATACGGCTTGTCAGGATTATTTTTGCCTGGTGGGTATTGTCGCGGAGAGCTAAAAACAGCAGGCCCATTTCAGGGTCTTTGAATTTACGCTGTGAGTCAGTAATATAACTCAGATCGTCAAAGACCAGCCAGACAGGGTCTCTTTTCTTCAGTTCATCCGTGAGCCGATTGATATCGATTTTGCCTGCTTTTCGTATCCCCTTGAAACTCAGGATAGCAGGGGCTTGTAAATATCCTGCCAGTTCTTCAAGCATAGTTTCAAGATTCACGTCCTGATTATGCTGGAAACTGAACCAGAAAGGTTCCGGGACACTTGCAGGTCTGAATTCAAGAAGCACCCTTGCAAGAGTTGTTTTCCCCACTCCGGCAATTCCGCTGAAAAGGAGGAGTTTATTTTTTTGAAGGCATTCTAAAGCTTTCGAAATTTCTTCTGCCCTATTAAGGATAGCAAACTTGTGATCTTCAGTATACTGTGGTATGGATGAAGGACTGTAATTCTTAGAAAGCTCCTCATTAGTGGTTTCTTTTCTTTTCCAATCCAGATATTCCATAACTTTAATCAGTTCTTCTCCTCTCAAGCCTTCAAGATTCAGAATTATGGTATTGTTTCCAAAAACTATCTGCTTTACTAAGTCGATATTGAGGTTTATATTTACGATTAGCTCTATTTCCCTTGCAAGGCTCAGGTCTCCTTTCAGCTGTTTCAGAATTTCCTGCTGCAACTCTTCCTTAGCTTTTGGATCTTCGGAATTTGTGGATACTTCTCTAAGCGCTACTTCCAGAGACTCGCTCTCTTTCGATCTTATTTTATCAAACAAAGCTTTAGCTCTCTCCATACCTTTCGAGCCTATCTTCTCAAAGGCTTTTTCGTAGAGCAGATTCTCAAGAACCTCTTTGCCTTTGTCAATTACAGGTTTTCCTGCAACATACAGGGCAGGTAGGGCAGGAACGAGAATATCAGTTGCTTGCTGAGCGAGGGCGGCCGGATCCATAAAACTACTCCAATTTCTTTTCTGATATTAGAAGCAGGTAAAATAAATTTTGTTATTTGAGATTTTGTTATTTTCCATAATAAAGGAAAAAGGGCACAATTTTTCCGCGTTTTCCGCGTTTTGCGCGGTTATTAAAACTTGATTGAGTTTTCGATGTCCTTTGATGCTTTTCATGTCGCAAATAGAGGTTTCAGACATAGTATTTTGGCAAAAAAAGAATATAAAGCCTATTTTTGAGCTTTTAAAATATTTTATCAACTTTGGCAAAACCTCATTATTTTTTTGAATCGAATTCAAAAATCGTGGTTCTCCATGAGAAGAAATCCTGCGCCTCTTTATAAATTAAATTGAGTGACGCACTGTTGATCCATATAAGTATTGGATGTTTGGTTTCTAGAAACTTTTCGCGCATCATGTTTAATAGAAACAGGGCTACTGACTTTCCGTTAACATTTTTCTTTCTTACTGCCTGGTCGAGTCCAAACACAAAAAATGTGACTTTCTTACTTTCTTTGATTATTGAATTGTATAAATCTGATCTCTTTGCTTCATCTAACAGTTGAAAAAGATCTGCGGATTCTTCATTCATTTCAATGTTGTAAATACAAGATTTACTATGGACCCGCTCAAAAATCTCCTTGCAGATTGCATCACATAAGAAAGGCTCGTTTCAAAGCACAAATGCGACTGTACAGTCTTCGGAGAGGTCAAGAAGTGTAACTATCTCTTCGATTTTAATTAATTGAGAGGGTTCGATCTCCATATTTCTACCTGTTAGGCTTAATGGATGAAAATGACTTTTAGACTTTGCGTGATTATAATTAAAAGAGCAACGGCTATAAAACTCATAATCAGTGAATTCCGATTTTTCCATAGAATTCTCAATTAGCCATGAACTTCTTCAAAGCTCTAGCTTTTATAGTCCTGAGCTGGCTATGGTATGAAGAAGCATTTATTGAGGGTATTTCTCAAAAAAAGAAGAATTCTGAGAGCATTTTCTAATTCTCAGATTCAGGATAAAATCCTAAATTTCAAAAATTAGCTCTGAAAGACTCAGAAAAGCTTTTTCCCGGCCTCTGGTCCGCCTTTGCACTCGAAAATATCGGTTATTTTCATAACGACAAGAGCTTTTGCAGGGTACTTTTCTCCGATGCTCTTGACCATTTTGTACATCTTCTCGTAGTCTTCTCCCTCGGTCTTTATCTCGATATCCCCTTTTATCTGGTAACAGCCTTTGATCTCTGCGCCCCAGACGTAGAGCGATGCTCTTGGGCTTTCTTCGAGGTTCTTGCGAGTCTTATTAAAATAGTTGTCTGTAATCCAGATCGTCTCGCCGTCTTCCTGCAGCCTGCACATGCCAATTGGTATTACGTTCGGTTCTCCATTCTTAGATGCGGTTGCAAAAGGGAAAACTCTCATCTTTGCAAAATCTTCTTTCATTTCGTCGCTTAGTTTAACCATATGCCTTACTCCTTAATTGAATTATTTTTTTAACTAACTTGACTATGTCACATTACCAAGTAAAGCATCATCATTGACCTCATACGCCAAATATTATGTTTGCAGTGAAATCGATGACAG
>JADGNM010000318.1 GCA_017883485.1 Methanosarcina sp. | reverse complement strand
ATGGCAGAAATGAACCTCTGTCCCTGGATTGAGATGAGATTTTTCATCGATTCTTTTCATCGATGATTATATTTACTTTTGCCCGAATTAACAATATGGTGAAAGAGTGGCTTCGGAACTTGCAGAAGATTATGTGAAAATCATCAATAAACCTTTAAAATCGAAAAATCCATTAGTTATTTTGGGGTTTCCTGGCATCGGTCTTGTAGGGAATATAGCGTGCCAGCACATTATAGAAGAACTGGGTATGGAATATATAGGCTCAATTGATTCGAGGTATTTCCCACCGCTTGCGGTGCTTTTTAATGGCCTAGTCTATCTGCCCGTGCGTATTTATGAGGCTGCAAAAAAAGAGATTGTAATAGTAATTTCAGATATACCTATACATCCCATAGCATCAAACGATATCAGTAAAGTGCTGACCGACTGGATGCAGTCCCTTAATGCTAAAAATATTGTTTCTATTGCCGGCATAGCCACAACGACTGGAGAGCGGCGGGTTTTTGGGGGAGCAACAAATCCCGAATTGCTGGAAAAGATTAAAGATAAAACTGCGATATTCCCGGTGGGAACTATTTCAGGCATTACAGGCAGCATAATGACAGAGTGTTTCCTTCGTGGAATGCCTGCTATTAGTCTGCTGGGTGAAACGCACGGACCCAATCCAGACCCGAAAACGGCAGTCGAAGTCATAAATGTTCTCAATAATATTTTTGGCTTATCCATAGAAACTGAAAAATTATTAAGTAATGTTGAGCAGATAGAGCATGAACTTTCCAAACTTTCGGAGCAGGTAAAGACGATTGATACCTCTTCGCTGCCCGAAAAAGAGTTCCCTATGTACGGATGATTTTATGCACTATGTAGGATTAAGCGGAATTTCACCCCATAAGTTAAAAGAACTTGAACATGAAACGATCAAGACCATCGAGGTCAGAAGCACCCATAATTTTCTCTCTGCGCTTGAAACCGATGTGGGGGATGTAATTTTCCTCACATCAACAAGCCTGGGAGATGTGAGACCGGGCACCACAGGTGTTATTGCAAAAATACTTGAAAAACAGATTGCAATGCACAGGGTAATTCAGAGGAAAGAGATGTTTTATGAGGAAGCTGAGGTGCAGATGGCGCGCCTCCAGCTTGAACTGAAAGGACATGCCAGGGTGCGGCGCGTAGAATGCAGTGCTCTGGGGGAAGCTACGGTGGTTGAGGCAGATGAATTGCAGTTTTTTGAAGGAAGATAAGATTCTTTAAGAGCTAAAATGAGTTAAGATTCTTAACCCTAATTAATTTAAAGGTACTTGCTCTTCTCTGGAAACCCCGGCTCTCCAGCAGCCTTCCACTCTTTGCATCCTTTATCCATCCAGTAAAGATATTTGAAGCCGCAATACTCTTTTGCCTCGCGTAGATAATGCTCAAGAAGGTAGCAATATGCTTCCTTCTCCTTCTGGTTTATCTTGGGGTTAGCAAGCAGTCTGTTGACGAACACCCTGAAGTTATTGAGGTTGATCGTTGCCATGCGTTACCTCCCCGCCGGTACTGGCACTTGACCCATGGGCGCCACCAATTTCTTTGACCGGATTGGCCACTTATGCTTTGGTACTATGGACTTTCCTTCACCTGCATCCCTGGCTATCAAATATCCTGTAAGGCGCCGCTTCTGCATCTCAACCTCGCGCCTGGCATTGTAATACCCGTGCTCCTTCTTTGTAATCACCGTGCTGGACTGCACCAGATTAGTATTCTCGGCGCGCAGTTCGTCTTCTGAACGTCCAGTAGCTTTCACTTCCCGCTTTATGTCCTTTTCGAACCATTCTTCTGTCTGGACATTTATCAGCGTTGGGTATTCCTCAGTTCGCATAACTGCGAGATCATGTCTTACCGGAACCACTACTGTTCGTTCTTCAACTGTGAAGGTAAATTTGTTCACAGGATCCCAGTGCCACACTTTATGGAGCTCAATATATTTGTCCTGGGTATAGTAAGTCCGGAATTCGCCGGTGAATATGCGGCGCGTCCTGGTTACGGATACCCAATTAGGCTTAGGCATCTCGAAACACTGCCGCTTGATTTCGCTGTTATCATTGATATCCATGAACACAGTATCATCGTTCCCGCTGGATTCTGCAAGATCCATCCTCCAGTAATCCGGGAATGCGCACTCGTCATATCCCGAACTATCTTCTGTGCGATCATGGCTGAAAGCTATTTCTGGCACCAGTCTGGGGTCAGAGTCCTGGTAAACCCTGATAGGTTCACCCGCTTCGTTTGTATCATACCGAAGGAACTTGCCATCATTGCGATTCAATGTGGACAGCGTTGATACGCGCCATATCTTTGCAGGGAGGTTCCTTTTCTCGAACTGGTCAAGCTTCTGGCGCAATGAACCCATGTAGGGGCTCTGTTTCTTGTGGGCAGGGGTGACTATCAGTCCACGATGCCTATTATGTAAGGAACACAGCGATTCCAGGCTCTGTTCTGAAAGTTTGCATGCTTTCTTTGAAGGATCCATGTCCCTGCACATGACACATACGTGTGGTACTTCAGGGTTCACAGTCTCTCGATTGATGCTGCCTCCTTTCTTTGCAACCGTTCAGCATGCTCATTCCAGGCTTCTTTGCTGGATTGGGTTTGCCAGCACTTGAGACTGACAGCTTTGCCAATATTGGATTTAGATTTCTCACCGTAGTGATTGCCTTCACAGAATCCTGCGCCGGGGTTAACATCTTTTTGCTCGAACACTGTCGGGCCATATGCAGGGAAGCACCTGATACCATCCTTGAAATTGAGCACTGAGAAATCTGGCATTCTTGTATGAACGCTTAGCTTTACCTGGCGTTCACCTGTAACGGGTTCAGGATAGTAATTCCAGCTCATAACGAACCTGTATGTTTTAGCTGTCATCTGCAGTTCGGCATTCTCATCGGATTTGATGTCATTTGTTATTTGTATATTTGACATGGTTTTCAACTCCCTTTCAAAATTTTAAGACCCCAGAAACCTGACAACCTTCTTTCCGACTTTACTGGCATAACGGACACAATTCGCGGTGCCGCCAGGGGAACCATCAAAAAACGCAGCGAGAACATCCGCAGCATCCACCATGAACTCATTTCGGCGCTGATACGATGCCATTGAGAATACAGGTGATACCACCGCCAACTTTGTGCACTCCTTGACTGACCGGAACAGCAAATCCCGTGAATCCCCCCGAAGGCCAGCGGGCGCACAGTATCTTAGCCGGGAAAGGAAGGACAAGCCACAGGGGGATAGAATGATCCAGTGCGAACCGTGCAGCATGAGAATCAATACCATACGCGCCGCCGGTGATCCATATGGCGCCAGGGAAATCCGAGTGCAGTTTGATCAGAGACGATTCAACATCAACATATTTCAGATGACGATGCCCGGTGAAGGCGACTTTAAATTGATTATTTTCTGACATATTATCTCCTGAACTATCAGATCGATAATTCGCCCGGAACAATTTTAATTAAAATAAGTGCTGATGTTGCCAGCCTTGCGGCACTCTAAATCAAAATCGATAAGTAAATATGTTAGAGTGAATAATAGAGAAATTTTATTTTGTAAACAATGTTGGATATGAAAAAGTCCTACAAGATTGTCAGGATTGCTTAATAAAAATATGACCATCTGAGGTGAAGAATTAATGGACAATGATGGAAAGAAATTAGATTCAGAAATAATTAAAAAAAAAACGACCGAGGAAGATGTGGATATAGCAATAGAGTACTGTTGTGCTATTATTTGTTCTCTAGAACCATAATGTGAAATGAAATCACTGCTAACATATATTGGAATAGACGTGACAGGTAACT
>JADGNM010000033.1 GCA_017883485.1 Methanosarcina sp. | reverse complement strand
AAATACTTTCTTTGTTCAAATAGTTTTCAAATGAGTCCTCAAAGAGGACTCCTTTGTACACTATATTTGTTTTACTCACAAAACGAGATGTTTTCATCTATTTTTATATAAATATGTGTATGAATTTACGTGCTATGGAATAACGAAAAAATGAATAGTTTTTTAAATCAAAGTCCTAATTTGAGAGCCTCGACTGAAGAATTCCAGGTTCTGGCAGTAATCGAAAAGATAAAAGAACTGTTTATCCTGCTCAGGTTCAAAAAGGTCAGGACACAGCCGTGTACCGCGTCCCACCATTTGCCAGAACTTCGTTTTAGAGCGCACCAGTTTAAAGAAAACCAGATTAACTACTTCTGGGATATCGATTCCTGTATCGAGCATATCAACCGAGATGGCAAGATACGGAGATTTTTCCTTGTTCGAGAAATTGTCTATCAAGCTCTGGGCGTACTCGGTTTTGAAAGTTATGACACGGGCGAACTCACCCTTGAAATGAGGATAATTAGCATTGAACCGTTCGGCAACAAACTGAGCATGAGCCTGGTTCTTGGCAAAAAGGATAGTTTTACCCAGGCGGTCGCCGCCAGCAACTTTCAGCCCCCTGGTCATCAGGTGTGCCAGCACTTTGTCTACAGTATCAATATTGAATAGCCATTTGTTGACAGCTTCGGCTTCTACCCTGTCAGGGACTTCTCCGTCCTCGTCCCACTCAAGCGCGTCCCACTGCTCCTTATCCTCATCGGAGAGTTCTTCATAATTGATCCCTTCACGTTAGAACTTCAGAGGCACTGAAACGGCCTGCGGTGGTACAAGAAATCCATCTTTTACAGCTTTTTCCAGCGAATAAGCATCGGTTGGCACTCAGTTTTCGAGGTCAAAGAGTGTGTAGGTATTACGTTCAATTTCATTTTTGGGCGTTGCTGTAAGGCCCACAAGCAGTGAATCAAAATAGTCGAAAATAGCCCTGTACTTCTTGAAAACCGAGCGGTGTGCCTCGTCAATAATCACAATGTCGAAGTGTCCAACACCGAAACGTCGCTGCCCGTCGCTCATATCTTCTATCTGTTTCATCATCGTCGGATAGGTTGAAACGAAAACACGCCCTTCAGTATCCTTTTCCGTGACAAGGTTCACGGGTGAGGAATCCGGCAGATGAAGCTTGAAAGCATTTACCGCTTGCCTGACCAGAGCCACCCGGTCTGCCAGGAAAAGCACACGTTTTACCCAGTTACAGCGCATAAGCAGATCACAGAGTGCAATCACTGTCCGAGTCTTCCCTGCGCCTGTGGCCATTACCAATAAAGCTTTCCGGTCATTGTCTTTTTCAAAAGCTTCTGCAATGCGGCGGATGGCGCGGGTTTGATAGTAACGTTCAACAATGTTTGAATTGATTTCAGCCTCTGATAAAGGTTTTCGGCTGCTGCGTCTCTGGATTAGCAGTTCCAGCTCATCTTTTTTGTAGAAACCCTGAACCTGCCTTGGAGGATAGTTCTTATCATCCCATATCCAGTGTTCGTAACCGTTTGAGTAAAAGATCACCGGCCTCTGCCCGAATTGGTTTTCCAGGCAATCTGCATAGAGCTTTGCCTGTTCCTGGCCCACCCGAGGGTCGCGTTTGGTGCGTTTTGCTTCCACCAGCACCAGAGGCCTGCCGTCGTTCCCCCAGAGTACGTAATCTACAAAGCCAATACCGCTTTCATTTGGCATGCCGGAAACTTCAAATTCCCTGTCCTGAGCCTGATCCAATGCCCAGCCAGCTTCTTTAAGCAACAGGTCGATAAAGTAGTCGCGGGTCTGAGCTTCGGAATAATCATGTTTATCTGGCTGTGAGCTTGCAGCCTCTTTTGCTTTTGCAACTTCGGCTCGCAGGCGTTTGAGTTCTTCATCCAGTGAGATTTGTCCGCCAGAAGCTCCGAAAGTTTTTCGTCCTTTTCACGCAGGCTGGTTTCCAGTTTCTGTAACTGATCAACCGTCTGCTTCGGGACTGTTGTCCTGGGCAGCTCTTCGGGATCAAAAACCAATCCGGGCTCAGGTTTTTCTTGTCTTGCGTAAGTACGTGCCATCCAGTAACTTATATGGAAAAGCTCACTCACTGCTGTCAATGAATCGTATTCCTTAATAGGACTGTTACTGTGCACAGCCTGATTGCCAAGCGTGGTTATGACTCTTGCTTTATTGAAAACAGCTTCTCCGGCAACTTTCTTGAAGGTAGGCTCGTGTATAAGAGCACTCAAATTTTCCTGATACGGCAGGAGCAGTGAATAATCGTACTTATAAATCCACTGCACAGCAAGTTCCAGCGCCCTGCGAGCGTAAAAACAGGCGGTGCGCGGGTCAGGATAAACTGCATTTGAGGCTTTTGTGGCTGCCTCATACACGGAAGGCCATTCGGCTTCAAGAAAGGCGAAGTTGCTCATGTGTTTACTCCGTTGAAATTTAGCTCATGGGTTGCTGGGCTCATTCACAGTTCTCCCCTGAAAGCCCGATACTGGAGAGAGGCGAAAAGCTCATCCAATTCTGCCAGTGAGGCTTTGTGTGTAGCTTTCAGCTTTTCTACGGCAGCAAAGCGGCAGGCGAATTCTCTTTGTAGAGAAAGGGGTGGGAGGAAGATTTTGATTTTGACCATTCGTGTCAAGCCAAGGTCTCTGTTCGCAATTCCGTGTGTCAGTACCTGTGACTGTTGGTAACAGAATTCGCTATTGAGCATTGATTCCAACCAGATGGAATCAACTTTCTCTGAGTCCGGTTTCAAGAGTGATACGTGGACCCAGATCGCGAATGAGCGGTCCGTATGTACCGTCGCCGCAAGTCCTGTGGTTCCGCCCTTCGTGTATAGAATGTCACCTCTTTGGGGTTTGCACTTTTTCCAATGAACTTCGGCATCCTCTTGGCTAATAAATTTCAGATCCTCCCATATGATTTCTCCCGCTCGTACATGTCGCGTTGAAAGGAACGGTATTCCGGCTTCCGAGTATGCTGGGCTAACGTGAGGACCGTCCGAGGCACTGAATATTACGTCTCCAAGCCTCGCACGCGGCCATTCCTTTGGATTCTTGATTGGGTCACCGAACATATCTATAAAAATAGATTGAGCTAGTTCGTTAATTTGGTCGAGGGCAGCGCGGCGTTTGGCTCGGAGAGCCTCCGCACGGTCCAGAATATCTGCAATTCTCTTTTGTTCATCTAAGGGAGGGAGAGGAACTTTTACACGAGAGATTACAGCCTTTGAAACTTCTTTGAAAGTCGCACCATTACCGAAACTTTCTAGATAAGACCGATTAGTGCAAAGCCAATGGTACAAGAATTTTGCATGAATTAAATCAGTTTTTAGAACAAAACTCTTGAAACCCTGGTTTGTTGCCATCGGTACTGTATTCACTGCTACATGACCAATGGGAGCTCGGGAGCTGAATAACACAGAATCTACTGGAAGAATTGTTGCTGCACAACTTTTCAGCCCAGAATGGGTTAACTTTCGAGGCGTGTCTGAGATATAAGCACCATCAAGTTTACTCAAATCCTTTGGAGTAGCCCAGCAGATATCACCATCCCAGTACTCAGCATTCGAAGTTTTAGGTGTTGCACCAGATACAATTTCACAACATTTATCAAGGCGCACTGTTGGCCACTCAGCTTTCACTTCGGCATCCCTTCCAGTTCTCTCATTTCCTGCTGAATCTCGGCTTCCAGCTTTGCGAGACTTTCGAGTATCTCTTTTGGGTGCCTGTGTTTCACTTCTTCATGCACAACTTCTTTGTAGCGGTTGATGGAAAGGTCGTAGCCCTGGGCGGCGATGTCGGCTTTTGTCACGCAGAAGCTCTGCTCGGTCCGGGCACGTTTGAGTTCGCTTTTATCTCGTTCCTTCCAGTGAACCAGGACATCGGGAAGGTTATTTTTGGTGTGTTCGTCCTTGCTAAGCTCGGTTGAGGGAACAGGACCCATTTTGTCCTCGCTCAGGAGAGGAGTGCGCTTATCATCAAGGCTCAAGCCGTCGGCCTGTACATCATAGAACCAGACGTTATCGGTGCCTCCTGAGTTTGTTTTGGTGAAAAGGAGGATAGCAGTTGAAACCCCAGCATAGGGTTTGAAAACTCCACCTGGCAGTGAAACAATGGCATCAAGCTTCTGCTCCTCTATAAGCATGCGGCGAAGTTCTTTGTGAGCATTGCTTGAGCCGAAAAGCACACCGTCCGGAACGATAACAGCCGCCCGTCCGCCGGGCTTTAACAGGCGCAGGAAAAGGGCAACGAAAAGAAGCTCTGTTTTCTTAGTCTTGACGATCTGAAGAAGATCTTTTGCGGTATTTTCGTAGTCCAGAGAGCCGGCAAATGGAGGATTTGCAAGAACAAGGGTGTAAGCTTCCTCATCGCTGGCGTGATCCTGGGCAAGAGAGTCACGATAACGGATATCGGGGTTTTCTACACCGTGCAATAGCATATTCATGCTGCCAATACGGAGCATGACGTTATCGAAATCAAAGCCGTGGAACATGCCCTGGTGGAAGTGCTGTTTTAGCTTTTCATCGTGCAGGATATTCGGGTGGTGTTCGCGCAGGTATTCGCCTGCACATACGAGGAATCCGGCTGTACCGCATGCTGGATCGCATATAATATCTTTTGGCTGCGGGGCTGTCATCTCCACCATCAGGCGGATAATGTGGCGCGGGGTGCGGAACTGGCCGTTCTGCCCTGCGCTAGCGATTTTCCCGAGCATATATTCGTAAAGGTCGCCTTTGGTATCGCGGTTCTCCATTGGGATTTTGTCCAGAAGGTCAACTACCTTGGACAGGAGGGCAGGCGTGGGTATGGTGAAGCGAGCGTCTTTCATATGGTGGGCATATGTGGAATCGTCGCCCCCGAGGGTGCGCAGGAAGGGGAAGACGTGCTCATCTACAACTGTAAACATCTCAGAAGGGGCAAAGTGTTTAAAGTGCGACCAGCGCAAATCCTCAGAGGGGCGCTTCTTTGGGTCGCTTCCCTCGGGGAAAATGCGGTGCTCCATAGGGCGTTTGAGCCTGGCTGATTTGTTTTCTTCAAGCGTGTGCAGATCGTCTAAACGCCGTAAAAACAGAAGATAAGTAATTTGTTCGATAACTTCGAGAGGGTTGGAGATGCCTCCGGACCAGAAGGCATCCCATATTCGGTCGATTTGGTTTTTTAGTTCACCATTGATCATTTTTCATTCCTCTATATCAGGAATTTTTTGCCCGACATCTTCTCAATTAACTATCTCATGAGGAATTCAGCTACCTTAATTATTCCTCTTTGAAGATTTTCTGTTCAGGTATGTTCTTTAATCTTTTTAATTTTTGCTCTTTTTTACAATTTCTCTAAATTTAAGGACAAAGCTCTCTATGTTAATTAATATCTTCCTATTTCTGAGATGAAATATATAATTCAGAAAAATGGGAATGTCAACCTCTTGAAATAAAAGCTGCGTTTGAACAATTATTTCAAAAATCTAGAGCAAGAGGGCAAATTCTCTATTTTCTTCAATGAATTTATGCAAAGGCCGGTCGCAAGCTACCGGTGAGAGCCCGGGGCTTGGAAAAGCGAAAAACAAACGATGACTGAAAGAGTTGGAACAACTACATAACTTCAAAGGTAGTCCTTACAAAAAAGTTTAAAATCATTCTTTGTGCATTGATTTGAAAGAAATCGGATGATTTCTGCAAAAAATCGGATGATTATCGGATGATTTCAGAATCATAAGTATTTTCTTTCAATACATAGATCACTCCTCTTCCAGAACCTTGACGCACCAGAATATTAAGTTTGACCAAGTCTACAAGATTCCGGTGAGCAGTATCCCTTGAAACACTAAGAGATTCCATACACCAGCCGGTTGTCACAGAGCCGGTTTCAGCAACGTGTTTCAATATCTTCTGTTGCTTCTCATTCAGCTGTGCCTCAATAGCAGGCGTCACTAGTAGCCTGGTTTCAGGCACCCGGATGCGGTCTAAGTTCTCCCCCGGTCCTGGGAAAGTTACCTGGAAGTATCCCGTGTCTGTGCTGATAAGGGGCTGATCCAGGCCGTGGTTGAGCATCTGGTCGCGCATACGCCGGAAACCACTGCCGCGTTCCTCTATCCGATGGAAATAGGAGAGGCACTGTGCCAGCACTGGATTTCGCGAACAGGGCCTGTAGTTTCCTTTACGGAGACTTGCAAGCGTGATCGGGGCTGGGGGGAGGCCGGGGCTGGAGACAATCACCCGATCTGGGAATACTTCAAGAATTATCTTTCGCCCAGAGTCTTCGTATTGTCTATGGGCAACGGCATTTACAAGAGCTTCTCGCAAGGCCTCGACAGGGAATTCATTAAGCAGAATCCGGTTAAGTCCAACGACTTTCATGGGATGTCGGGTATTACGGTCAATGAAAGCAACCGATCTGTCAATTACTAGGGACATCGGTCCCCGGATATCCTCATGATCACGCGGCTCTCCATCAGGTTCGGAACCCCTGTAAGCATCCGCAAGCACCCGGCACTGTGGAAAAACAGCAGACGGGTCTTTTGCAAGCAGCACGATGCCTGCAGCAGTAGCGTAATGTTCATCTGATCCCGGAGGAGCCCAGACCAGGCCGCGTAGCATTGCTCCCGCCAGTAAATCGGCAGAAGATAACTCATCCGCCTTCCGATTCTCAGCCGCTGACACAAGCTGAAGAGCAACGTTTTGGTCGAGATCCTTCCAACAAATCCGAGTAAGAGGCTGCGATTCAAAAGTCGAGGTGGCCTCAATGGTTTGCTTGGCAATTAAATTTTCATCGCTGGTCGGCGAAACGCCAAACATCTCTTTAAGGAGCTTTACCAGAGCCGATCGGACTTCCTTCTGTAGCTCGATTATGTTCCCAAAGCGCTTGTACTTAAAACCGTCAGCATCAAGTTCTCTCAGGAAATCATCGGTTCCTTCCTCACGGTTCATGCCTCTTCTACCCTTAATGAAAGCAACAATCGGCAAGTTCACTTCCTTTGCCCGACGATATTCTGTGTGAGTTACCGAAAGTTTCCCGGTAAGATTGCCATATTCTACCCCGATTATGAGCAGGTATACCTGGCAACTGTCAAGAGTCTTAAGGCAGCCTTCAAGTGCTCTATCTGGAGAGGCTGGTTCATACTCATAAAGCACGGGAACACAGTGTGCTGACAGGAAAGGATCGGTGCTTACCAGATTCTGAATTATGAGCCGCTCATCTTCAAGTTCTTTCTGCACCGAACTGACAAATATCCTAAATACCTGAGTCATCGGAAGTCTCCAACTTATCTTGATATCTTATAATTGTCAACGGGATAAGGTAATTTCGGTTTTTTTGTTTTAGATTAAATCTCAAATAGGATCAAAAATTTCCAATGGTCACTCAGTCTATAGAAGATTCATAACCAAGAATCGCAGTATCATTGACGGAGATATGTATTCAGCTTTCGCTTTTTAGTTTGTCTTTAATTAACCTATACTTTGAAAAAGCCGGCCGCTTCGCGCCCGGTGAGAACTCGGGGTTTAGAAATGTGAAAAATAAATGAGTGCAAGAAAAAATTAGAACATGGATCAAAAAGAATTCCGGGTTATTAGTCAACAGAGGTAATATTTACACGAACAAAAATGTTGATCTTAAACAATGTCCTTTAGAACCGAAAATATAGGAGAAACAAGTTACGGGCACAGTTTCTTTCCGCGTCTTTCCGCGCTTTCCGCGGTTATAAGACTACAGCCTTGTCAATAAACTTCCGGCACAGGTGGAGCTTTTCGTTTATGTTCGTTTCTCTCGATGCGCTTTATAACGGAATTCAGTTGTTCCATAGAGATGCCAAGAGTACTAATTATAGTCTCAGGAGCTTCATTTTGCTCAAGCATCCTGAGCACATTATCCACTTTCACATAAGAGATCCCGAGTTCGGCTTCATCGGTCTGGCCTTTCCAGAGGCCTGCAGACGGTTTTTTGGTAATGACGGGTTCCGGAACTCCTAGCATGCGAGAGAGTCCCCATACCTCGGTTTTGTAAAGACCGCCTATAGGTTCGAGGTCAACGCCTCCGTCTCCGTATTTAGTGTAATAGCCGAGAAGGATCTCGGTTTTGTTGCCCGTACCTATGACCATTCGGTTCATCTGATTTGCATGAAAATAGAGGATGGACATTCTGATTCTTGCTTTCAGGTTGCCTCGACAAAGCAGTTCTGCAGACTCGCTATAAGGAACTGCGTCCGTGAAAGCCGAAACGATTCCTGAAATATCAATTGTCCGAAGCTCAATGCCGAGCCAGTCTGCAACGGCTTTTGCATCTTCGGTGTCTACGGCAGTTGTAAGGCCGGATTCAGGCATGTGGATTCCAAGAACTTTATCTTTCCCCAGAGCTTTTACGGCAAGCGCTGCGGTAAGGGCTGAGTCTATTCCGCCGCTAATACCTATAACAGCCCCGCTTACATCTGCTTTGTGGGTTTTGTTCCAGATGAAATCAATAATTTTATCCTGCACTATTTCAAGGTCCATGCTGTCAATTCCTGACATTCGTGATATATAAATCTGAGCACAAAATGGTTCGAATTGATCTCGAGATTAGATTATTATCAAACATTGAATTATTTAACCAATTTTATAATCAAAAACTATAAATATATTAATCTCCAGAGAAAAACGGAATGAGGGATAAACTTATTAAATAAATAGAGGGTATAAATAATATATCCCGAGCTTTATAATATATGTAACTGATTAATAATAACTGATTAATAATAACTGATTAATAATAACTGATTAATAATAACTGATTAATAATAACCCTTTATCAGTAAAACTGTTGTCTGGGCAGGATATAGCTTTAGCCATAAAGATGTTTGACCTGGAAAGATCTTTTCTTTCTGATAGATGCGCTCGAAGAGAATACTGAGCGTTGTTTCTTACAAAAGAATCAGTAAAAAGAATCGTTATGAGATAAAGTTACTCATCACAGGCATTGAAATAAAAAGAGCATCTAATATGAAACGAAAGTAGTTCTAAGGAATTTGTTGAAATACATATTCCAGAATTTATCCAGAATCTATGAAATTCAGACACCTGTCAATTTTATATACTCACCGAATAGAATTACAATCGAAAAGACAACTATTTTTGGGATGATCCATGGAAGAAATACAGTTGAAGGTTGAAAAGGCATATCCTATCGACCTTGGAAGAGGAATTATCAGACTCGATCCAACAGCCCTACTGAAACTCCAGCTTTCGCCAGGTGATATCGTGGAAATAAGGGGAAAGAAGAAGACCACGGCAAAAGTCTGGCGAGCAGACAGGCAGGATTGGGAACAGGGACTTGTAAGAATTGACAACTTCATCCGGCAAAATGCAGGTGTTTCAATAGGAGAGAAGGTAACCATCAAAAAGGTGGAAGCCCCGGAAGCAAAGAAGCTTATTCTGGCTCTTCCGGAAAGCATGACGCAAGGAGGGCCTGAACTTCAGTTCGGAGAACACGCAAATGAGATTATAAAGCGGCATATTCTCAAAAGGCCAGTGTTCAGGGGAGACATCATTCCCATAATCAACTCGATGTCACAGCCAATGACCGAATCCCTGACTACAAGCCAGGTAATCCCACTGGTTGCAGTCGAGACCGACCCGTCAAACACAATCGTTCTTATAACCGAAGCAACAGTCATCGAACTCAGGAAAAAGCCGGTGCAGGGCTATGAAAAAGCAACCAGAGGCGTAACTACGTATGAAGATATAGGAGGCCTTGGCGAAGAGATCATGCGTGTCCGGGAAATGATAGAGCTGCCTATGAAACACCCTGAGCTTTTTGGCCATCTAAACATAGAGCCTCCGAAAGGAGTTATCCTCTACGGCCCACCGGGAACCGGAAAAACCCTGATTGCAAAAGCCGTAGCCAATGAATCAGGAGCAAGTTTCCATTACATTGCCGGCCCGGAGATAGTAGGGAAGTTCTACGGAGAAAGTGAGGAAAGGCTCCGGAAGATCTTCGAAGAGGCAACTCAGGATGCGCCATCTGTTATTTTCATAGATGAAATTGATTCCATCGCTCCAAAAAGGGAAAATGTGACAGGAGAAGTGGAAAGGCGAGTTGTTGCCCAGCTCCTTACTCTTCTTGACGGAATGGAAGAGAGAGGGCAGGTTGTGGTTATAGGAGCTACTAACCGTGTTGATGCAATTGACCCTGCGCTCAGGAGACCAGGCCGTTTTGATAGAGAAATCCACATTGGAGTGCCTGATACCAAAGACAGGTACGAGATCCTGCAGATCCATACGAGGGGCATGCCCATCGAAGCGGAAGTAGAATCCGACACAAAAGCAGAAGCAGAGTCAAATGTAGAAGCAGAGACAAGGGTAGAAACAGAAGCTGGTGAAGCTGACCTGGAGAGAGAAAAGAAAGACAAGATAAACAGATATCTGCAGGATCTTGCTGAACGAACCCAGGGTTTTGTGGGCGCAGACCTTCTGGCTCTTGTGCAGGAAGCCGCCATGCGCTGCCTCAGGGAGAACATGCCTGACCTTGACCTCGAAAAGGAACCTATTCCGCCGGAAAAGCTGGAAAAGATTATTGTAACCAAGAATAACTTTGAAGATGCCCTCAATGAAGCAGAACCCTCGGCTCTGAGAGAGATTTTCGTGGAAATGCCCAAAGTCACCTGGGATGACGTAGGAGGGCTGGACGAAGCAAGGCAGTCAATTGTTGAGGCTGTCGAATGGCCTATTAAAAGTCCGCAGAAGTTTGTCCAGATGGGCATAAAAGCTCCAAGGGGAATTCTGCTCTACGGTCCGCCAGGGGCTGGAAAAACTCTCGTTGCCCAGGCAGTTTCAAAGGAGTCCAATGCCAATTTCATAAGTGTCAAAGGACCGGAGATCTTCTCAAAGTGGCTCGGGGAATCTGAAAAAGCTATCAGGGAGACCTTTAAAAAAGCGAGGCAGGTTGCTCCATGTGTAATTTTCTTTGACGAGATTGATTCAATTGCTTCCATGCCGGGCATGGAGTCTACTGACAGCCACACTTCCGAGAGGGTGCTGAACCAGCTTCTGACAGAGATGGATGGACTTGAGACTCTCAAAGATGTGGTAGTAATTGCCGCAACCAATCGCCCTAGTCTCCTCGATCCTGCAATCCTGCGGCCTGGGCGTTTTGACAGATTGGTCTTTGTTGGTTCTCCTGACAGGAAAGGCAGACTCAAGATTTTTAAGATTCACACAAAGGATACTCCTCTTGCAGAGGATGCGGATCTTGAAACTCTTGCCGATACAACCGAAGGTTATGTTGGTGCCGATATCGAATCCGTATGTAGGGAAGCTGTTATGATTGCTCTCAGGGAGAATTTCGATATAGAAAGGATTGAAATGAGGCATTTCAGAGAAGCTTTGAAGAAAGTAAAACCCACTATTACAGAAAACATTGCTCAGTACTATGAGAAGATAGAGGCTCAGTTCAAGGGAGGCCAGAAGCTCACAGAAACGGCTGGTTATGTCGGCTACAGGTAAAGAATTAAATGAATAGCTCTTTAAATGAGTAGCTCTTTAAATGAGCAATTCTTTAAATAGGCAACTCTTAAAATGGGTAACTCTATAAATGAATAACTCTATAAATGAATAACTCAAAAATGAAGAAGTTTTGAAAGTGTAATTTCTAATTGAATAAAATACTCAAAGTGAAAAGCCAGATTTACTCACATTCGCATGACATCGAGAACGGAGATACGATAGAAATGTCGAAAGTATTTGCAAGGAACCTTCTCTTCAACAAGCAGGTGATGGCTACCGACGGAACAGAGATAGGAACGCTGAGCAACGTTATAGTCGAGATCAAAGGGGGAAATATCATTGACCTGATGATCACCCCGAATCCCAACTTTGACGCCTCCAGATACAGAAAAGCGGATAGTTATATCCTCATGCCTTTCGATTCTGTAAGTGCTATTAAAGACTATATAATAGTAGATAAAATGAAAGCAAAGGTATGATTGAAATTAAGAAAGGAAGTAAACTTCCTTTCGTATTTCGCTTTCATTTTCATTCTGTTTTCCTTTCAGCCTGGAGAGCTCATTCTCTTCTGGTGATCCTTCTCACCGCGTTATTCTATTCATGGATTACTTCTATAATCCCTGCTTATTTTTATCCAGGGATACTTTTCTTTTTACTGGCCGGGAAAGAACGCAATAGAGTTTGAAGAGGTGCTTGGGAGCATGTACGAGCGTTTATTAGATAAAAACAGACATCCAACAAAAAGGGAAATTTATGAAACAGTAGGAGGCGACAGAGTTGAATTTTTAAGGAATTGGAGCAATTCCTTAATTCCAACTATGATCTTTGTCTGAACTCAGGTTTCCATTTGGAAACAATTATGGTTGGGGAACAAAATATAGTCATAAGTATACGCAATTGTGTTATGTGCTTTTTGAAAAAGGGGCATTTACTATTACGATTCAGTTGGGCAAAAATCAGTTGCCAAAATTACATGAAAAACTTTCCGCTTTTTCTCCAAAAACAAATGAGTTATGGAAAAACCGTTATCCATGTGGGGAGGGTGGTTGGATTCACTATAGGGTATTAGATCAGGAAGATCTTAATGAGATTAAAGAACTGATAATTATTAAGAGAAAGCCAATTAAACAAAAGCAAAAATAAGTTGTAACTATTCAGCCTACCCAAAATCAGTTGATTGATATTGATTTTGACATCACAGATAAGTGTGATTAATAACCAATGGTAGAATAAAAAACGCAAT
>JADGNM010000032.1 GCA_017883485.1 Methanosarcina sp. | reverse complement strand
CCCTCAATCCGGACATCACCGACAAAACATTTATCTTTCACAATTTGAATTTTCCATGCTTCAGCCATATCAGAGTGCGCCGAATAACCCGCAATAAGAAAGCCCTGGACAAAATCTTGCTGTTCGGAGTAGTATTTTTTGTAAATATCGTCGAAGATAAATTCTTTAAATTTGTTAGCGATTTCTTGAACACTATATTCAGTCTTTTTAATTGACCATTTCTGAGGATCTGCATCAAATCCCATAATCCTTTTTCTAAAGTCTTTGATTAAAGTTGCAGTTGAAGCACTTCCGATACTTCCTGCTCCCCATGTTATTATCCCTACCGGGAGGCCTTTGTATAAATTGGCGAGCTTGTCAGCATTCTCATAAACTTTAATGACACCGTTCTTATCACTTAGTGTGGATGCGCTATCGGTTGCTAAAACTATCCCATCATTTACTTTTATACAGATTGCAATAGTCATGCAAACTGACTAACACTGTAACACATAAATAATTTTTTACTATCATAAACAGAGTGAAAGATTTCTCCAGAATTCATGATACTTAATAAGTCGTTTCAGTGCCCATAATTCTCTATATTTTTCAAGGTACCTGTACTCTCTATATAAAAATCCAAACGATGAGAATGTCCAGAACATAAATATAATTAATAAGCGTTAAAAATTAAAATAAATAAATATTTATATTATTTACTATATAATCCTTCTTCGGATGATCAAATGGTAGATGAAAGCGGTTCAGCTATAAATGTTATTGCTATGACGGATGAGACCCCAATTGTTATGGAGTCATGCGAATATGAAATGATTGAGTTGTTTAGAAAAATAAATCTCAGCAGGCCAATTGCTCATACCCTTGCATTTCTTGCAAAAGGAAGGGAAATTTCCTCCCAGAATATTGAAATGCTGTCAGGCCTGAGACAACCGGAAGTCAGTCTTGCAATGCGTTATCTTCAAAAAAATAACTGGATCGAATTTCGGGAAGAAAAAAAGTCAAAGGGCAAGGGCAGACCGGTAAAGATGTACAGGCTCACGGTCCTATTAAACCAGATTATCGGCAAGCTTGAAGAAGCGATCATAGCCGAAAACAGGCAAGTTCTCGGAAATATTGAACTTCTTAAAAAAATTCCAGATACTTATGATACAGAGTAACTCCCAGACCTTTACATTGCTTATTGGAGCACAGAACAAATAGCGGTGCCAAAAAATGAATTCCCAGAATGGACATACTAAACTATTGATCTGAATAGTCATTGTGTTATTTGATCAAGATTTATAGTTAAGGTTCCTTGATTTCTTATCATCTTCTTCTTTATCACTCTATTCGCTCTTTTTTTATTTTTTCCCGGATACATTCTTATACGCTTTTTACTAATATTTACTAAATAACCCAAAAAGGTTTTTGAGCCTATCCGAAAAATGTTGTGACCTACTGTAACTTTTACATTAGCAATGCACAATCGGAACGGATACTCTATATTATAGACGAATTGGATTATTATAACATGCATTATGACTCTTCGGATAGGCTCTTATTTGATGTTTAAGTTATTAATAAAACGTACATCGTGAAGATATTTAAAATATTTACATGCAACGGGTGCATCCGAGTTCAGGATATGTTACGGAAGGTCGGGAAATATTTCTGGCTTTATTTATCCCTGGATCCTGAAGGTAACACACCCGCTCTATAATAATAAACAGGAGGTTCACTTTGGGGACTAGAAAGTATACAAAATTGTTTTATCTATTTCTGGCACTCGGGCTGCTGTGCGGAACAGCGGCTGCCCTGGCTTCAAATTCAACAGGTGACCGTATATGGGATGCAAAGTCAGGCCAGAGCCTTACATACACATGGACGCCTCAGACTTACTCTGGCTTTTATTATGACCTGAAGACAGGAGAAGGTTCCGAGAACCTGACTGTTCAGCTTGCTAACGGCAGCCGGAGTATTGACGCAAATAAACTGCGATATGAAACCAAAGCTATTGAGACGGAGTTCGGAAGTAGTGCATGGGGTTCGTATGATGTCTTAGGGTTTATGGCAGAGCGCTATTTTGCCGGGTATACGAAAAACTCCAGTTTTGTGAAAAAAGATACCAGTATGATTTCGGACGGGCAGCTTTCTAAAGTGTTGATTGATACCAACGACATAAAGTCACTGTACACCGGTTCTTCCCTTGTCCTTGAAGAAGGTTATACCCTTAATGTCGTAGAAGTAAACGTTAACGGGGATGTTGTCCATGTACAGCTTCAAAAGGATGGAAAAGTAATAGATGACGGTTTCATACCTTCGAATGCTGACTACGTATATAGTACCACACTCGGGAGTACAGACAAGGTGCCTGTAATAGCAGTGCATTTCTCTCAGATCTTCCACGGCACAGAGATGGATGCAGTCATTATAGAAGGGATTTTCCAGATATCGGACCAGTACCTTAAAATCAACAGTGGAGAGAATTTCGGGGAAATGGAAGTAAGTTCGATTTCCGACTCCGGAATTGCAATGGAAAATGGGAATTCCATTTCTCTCAGCAGGGGAAGTACGGTTAACATAATGGGTAAACTAAGTTTCATCGTAGCTGATGCCGACGATCTCCGCTTTGCTCCTGTGGTAAATATGTCCGAACCAGGCACATACGAGTTAAGGGGAACTGTCCATGATGAGAAGTTAAATACAACTGTCTGGACACCTTATAACTTCGAAGGCTTTTACTACAACATCGATGAAAACGTTTCTTCCGAAAGCCTTGCCATTCAAAAGCTCAACGACAGGAGTATTAACAGCGATATGCTTGTTTATTCCACAAAACCTGCGCTTGTGAAGTTCGACCATGACGGTTGGGGGAGCTATGAAGTACTGGGCTTTATGGCAGAGAAGTATTTCGCAGGGTATCCGAAAAACACATTCGGAAATTCAAATAGCGTGAGTGTGCTTTCGAATAACATACTTTCAAAGGTTCTGATTGACGAAGATAGCAAAAAATCTCTGTTTACGGGTTCTTCCCTGGTCCTTGAAGAAGGCTATGTTCTGAACGTTGTAGAAGTAAACGTCAACGGGAACGTTGTCCATGTACAGCTTCAAAAGGACGGGAAAGTAATAGATGACGGTTTCATACCTTCGGACGCTGACTACGTATACAGCACCACACTCGGAAGTACGGACAAGGTGCCTGTAATAGCAGTTCACTTTTCCCAGATCTTCCGCGGCACAGAGATGGATGCAGTCTTTGTCCAGGGGATTTTCCAGATATCGGAAGATTACCTTAAGCTTTCCGGAGGACAGTCCTTTGGTAAAATGGAAATAAGCTCGATTTCCGACTCCGGAATTACACTGAAAAATAAAGACTCGGTTTCCCTTACAAGGGATAACGTTATCGATTTGATGGGCAATGTCAACTTCAGGGTTGCCGATTCTTCTGTCCTGCGTTTCTATCCTTTTGTCAATTTTAAGAGCGCTGCAGGCGATCAGCTGGAAGTTGAAATGCCCAATACTCTTGTAGTCGGCAAAGAGACACAAATTCGGGTCACGGCAAGAAATGTTTCAGTTAGTGAAGTAAACGTCTTAGTAGACGGTAAGAGCATTGGGCTTACCGGAGACGATGGCATGCTCAATTACACATCGGATAAAGTGACCAGCTTCACAATTTCTGCAGAAAAAGCAGGCTATGTTTCCGGAAACAAGAGCGTGGACGTTGTAGGACAGGGTGTCCTGAAACTTCAGGTTTCCGTATCTCCAAAGGAGGCCAGTGAAGGTGACCAGATAACAATAAAGGTTGCGGACTCCGTTGAAAATAAGTATGTTGCCGGAGCAGATGTCTTTTTCGGAGGAAAGAAGATTGCCCAACAGACGGATGCAAACGGTGCAGTATCCTACTGGGTAACTGCACCCGGAACATATATGATAAATGCTACGAAATCAGGCTATGAGGAAGGAAAAACCTCAATAGAGGCAGCTGAAAAAACCAAACTTACATTTTCGGACCTCACAATAAAGTCCGCTTCAGTTGAAACCGGAAAGGCAGTCAATATAATGGTAAATGCTACAAATGCCGGAAGCGCTTCAATGGAATCCAGGGTAGAACTGCTGGTTAATAACAAATCAGTTGATTCCAAAAACGTGACCCTTGGTCCCGGAGAGAGTACCGTAGTCGAATTCTCTCATACTGAGAATCAGGTGGGAACATATAATGTTACGGTAGGGAAACTGAACCAAAAATATGAGGTGACAAAAAAAGCTCCCTTCCTTAGCGGAACGGTAACGCTTGGAATACTAGCCATTGCGTTCATACTGCTCCGGAAAAGAAGGGATTAAACGAAAATTTGGTTTGATGTTAAAAACCTGAACACGGCTTTAGTATCTTTATCAGGAGAACCGGAGTTTTCATTCTTGATTTCCGGCTCTTTCTATCTCTTTTTTTCTTTCGTCTTAACGGAACTCAGCAGTTACACAAAGAACAAGGACAGGCAGCTAAGAAATACCGGATTGCAGTGGTATGAGTACTATGCTTGAATTTTTAAATTCGTTTGTTTATAATTACGGCTACCCGAATCTCTTCATCCTGAGTTTTCTGGCATCCACGGTTTTGCCTATAGGGTCGGAAGCGCTGGTAGTAGCGCTAATTAGTCAGGGTTTCAGTCCTTTTAATGTTATCATGGTGGCAACTGCAGGTAACTACCTTGGCTCATGTACAACTTACTTTATCGGATTGAAGGGACGGCCAGTGCTTGAAAAGTATTTTTCTCCATCTCCAGAGAAGCTTGAGAAAAGTGAAAGGCTTTTTAAAAGATACGGCGTTTACACCCTTCTTTTCACCTGGGTGCCGGGAATAGGAGATGCAATTACCATGGTTGCCGGACTCATGCATATTTCTTTCAAATATTTTTCCATTCTGGTCTTTCTTGGAAAATTCGGGCGCTACTTTGCAATTGCTTATTTGACTACCTTTTTAAGTAAATGAGGTTTTGCCATGATCGATTATTTGTCTTCCGAATATTTTGAGAAGTCTGGATTATTCCAGGGGGGTTGTGGGAACTCGCGTAACCATCACCTTATCTATTCGATTACCATCCATGTCTACCACCTCGTAGCGCAATCCTTTTAATTCAATGTGATCTCCTGTTTTTGGTATCCGCTGTAAAATGTACATGATAAGTCCTGCACCAGTTCGGTAATATCCCTCTTCCTCCCCCGGAAAGGAAGTTACAGATAAGACTTCCTTTAACTTTTCAACTGGTGTGTCTCCATCGATCAGCCAGGAACCGTCCTCCCTAACCACAATCGGAGTTTCTACCGGCTCACCAAGAGAACGTACGTCGCCTACGATTGCTTCAAGAATGTCATGAAGGGTAATGACACCTTGGATGCTTCCATACTCGTCTGTGATCAGGGCAATATGAACACCAGTTTCCTTGAATAGCTCGAGGAGTTTCAGGACCGTGACAGCTTCAGGTACAAAAAGAGGTTTCGTGATCAAGACTCTAATATTGATAGTACGGCCTTCAATCATTCTAGCCATAACATTCTTTACTGACACCATACCGACAATATTATCCAGATAACTCTCGTATACCGGGAAATTAGATCGGCCGCTTGCAATCATTTTCTGCAGGTTCTTATCAGTAGGATCATCCAAGTCGAGCGCGATGATATCAGTTCGATGTGTCATCAGGGAGTCAACTCGGCGGTCACCAATTTCAAACACACCTTCTATCATGCTAAGCTCGGCCTTATCAAACACTCCGGCTTCGGTTCCCTCTTCAAGCATAAACTTAATCTCTTCTTCTGTTACCGGAGGCTCGGTAATTTTCTGGACTCTCAGGATCCTGAGCACGGCTTCGGTCGAATAACTGAGGATGGTTACCAGTGGTTTTGCTATAACTGAAAGTAAGAACATAGGTTTTGCAACATTAGAGGCAATAGTTTCTGCGTTACTGAGTGCAAGCCTCTTTGGAACAAGCTCTCCAAAAATTAAGGTAAGGTAAGTGATCAAAAGTACTGTAAGAGTGATGCTGAGTGCCTCACTGTATGGTGACAAAGCAGGAAATTTTGTAAAATAGGCGGCAATTTCCTCCGCTATCGTGGCCCCACCAAATGCACCGGCAAAGATACCTACAAGGGTGATTCCTATCCGAATTGTCGAAAGGAAAGGAGTAGGATCATGCGCGAGTTTAAGTGCAGCTGCTGCCCGTGTATCTCCGTCTTCCGCCCGTTGCCTGAGACGAGTTTTCTTGGCCGAAACAAGGGCAAATTCTGATATGGTAAAGATACCATTGAGTATGATAAGAGCAAGGATGATAACGATCTCAAAGAGATAAGACATTTTTCATTTATTAGGTGGATCTATGATTTAAAACTATTTATATGTTTGAATTAAACTAGTGCATTTATGTTCAGATTGGTTCTAGAATTTTAGAGAAAATAACTGAGTTTTTAGATCAAAATACTCGCCTTCAGTTATATCATTCATCTTCGAACAGAAGTTTGGTCACCCGCTTATTATATTCAGTCTCAAGTACGGATTCCTGGCAAGCCTTGTACTGGTTGAACTACATTATTTATGCCTGATAATGAATGCAACGGCAGTAAATGTACAGAAAATATTTATTATAAGTTTATGGCTCTAATCCATTTTAATATGGAATTTAATATAAATCTATCAAAATGTAAGTTAGTAATTACTTATTTTATTTATATAATGAATTGAACAAAAATGGGTAGTTTTTTACTCCACTGAAATGCAGAGAATAAAGGATATTACTTTTGAAATGAAAATTCAAGGAAGGTTGTGGAATCTCAGAAAGATCTTAAAGAGCTAAATAAGGTAGAATTTGCCTGTGAAGAGGGTGCAGAGCTGCTCTGGAAAGATGGAAGAAAGAGAATCACTATTGTTTATTGCAAACCATGGAAATTTCCACAATCTTAACCCGGGAAAACGGAAAGGGTGAAAGCTCAACGAAGGACGAAAAGCTTATCGTTCACGAAGGTTCATAATTTCAAGCAATGACCTCAATCTTGATGCTGAAGAGATGTTAGAACACTACAAGAACCGAGTAAGCTCGAAAAAGGGTTCAGGTTCATAAAGGACAAAAGTTCAGGGTTTTCGAAGTTTATTTGGAAAGCCTCAGATAATTGAAGCGCTGCCAATTATAATGGTCTTAAACCTGTTGATTTATTCGGAAGCTGAATGGAAGCTAAGAAAAGTTAAAAGTAACAGGGAAACAATACCGTATCAACTTAAAAAACAGACTCAAAAGCAGTAAGTAAAATTGCAAATATGGATGAGTTAAGCACAAAATAATAAGGTTAATGGAGAAAAATTTTGAAAAATAATATCTTTGAGGAAAGATCTGCGGAAAGTCGGTTATATGATGCAGATCAAGACAACGTGCGATCGCTAACCAAGGCGCATGTTCCAGAAATAGTTTTTCTAATATGGAGAAGATAATGACGACCGTCGATGGCAGTGTTTTCGATCTCCTAGGAATCCTGGCTATATTCATTCTTGTTGCCGCGAACGGATTCTTCGTTGCTGCCGAGTTTTCGCTCGTCGCCGTTCGCCGCAGCCGCGTTGCCGAGCTTGCCGCCGCAGGACGAAGGAACGCAAAGGTGCTTCAGCGCGCCGTCGGCACTCTCGACGCCAACCTGGCTGCAACTCAACTCGGCATTACAATCTCCTCTCTGGCCCTCGGCTGGATCGGTGAACCCGCTTTGTCCCATCTGATTGAGCCCTTTTTGAGCATTCTGCCGGAATCCCTTGCCGCTGTCGGATCGCATGCTATCGCGGTTACAATTTCCTTTGTCATTATCACTACCTTGCATATCGTGCTCGGTGAACTGGCGCCAAAGAGCCTCGCACTTCAGCGCAGCGAAAACACGGCTCTTTGGGTCGTGAATCTACTTGAAATTTTCTTGTTCCTCTTCCGTCCGGCCATTCTCACCCTCAACGGACTCGGCAACCTCGTTTTAAGGATTTTTGGACTCCAACCCGGAGCCGTGGAAGGGTCTGTGCACTCGCCGGACGAACTGAAGCTTCTTGTTCAGGAATGCCAGGAAGCTGGTGTTCTGCAAGAGACGCAGCAAGAAGTTGTGGTGCGCGTTCTCAACATCGGCACGCGCCACATCGGCGATATCATGACGCCCCGGCATCAGATCGATTGGATTGATGCCGATGATGGACGTGAAGAAATGCTTCGAACGATTCGCGACTGTCAGCACGAGCAGCTTCTTGTGGGCAGAGGCAGCATCGATTGGCCTTTGGGCATGGTTCTGAAGAAGGATCTCCTTGACCAGGTTCTCGACGGCCAGCCACTGAATCCAATGGCGATCATCCGCGAGCCTCTCTTCGTCAATGAGTCAAGACCTATATTCAATGTACTGGAGGAGTTCAAGAAAAGACCCGTGCGGCTTGCGCTTGTCTTCAACGAATATGGCAACTTCGAAGGCATTGTCACGCAGACTGACCTGCTGGAAGCCATCGCGGGCGAGCTCCCGGATGTCGAGGGAGAAGAGCCGGGCATAATCGAACGCAATGACGGTTCGCTTCTGATTGATGGTATGATGCCAGCTTACGAAACATTTAATCGCCTCGGTATAAAAGACCAATCGGCATATGGCGATTTTCACACCATCGCCGGTTTCGCGCTGGTTCAGCTTGGCCGCTTACCTAAGGTTGGTGAAACATTTTTCTATGACGATTGGTGCTTCAAGGTTGTAGGTATAAACAGGCGGCGGATTGATAAACTGTTGGTTCGCAAAATGCCCGCCTCAAAACCAGAAAATTAGCCGTAACTACAACGAACACCATCAAGGGACGTTAACAAAAGATAGTTTGCATCAAGGTGTGTTGTATGCAGTCCAAGTTGGACGACACAAAAAAGAAAGCTGTTCTTTAATTTATTGAATCTTAAGAAAGATGGTTAATGAATCAATTAAAGGAAAAGCATTATAACCATCTTTTGATTTTGGAAAATCAAATTCTAAATCGATGTTTATATCCTTAGTGTTGTCACTTTTCAAGTGAGAAATTATTTTGAACCCACATAAAACAGTGAAAAGCCGAAAATGCTCGACGAATTTTGGGAAAACATATTTTGCGCATAGATGTCTCATTATTTAAATTGTTGACTATAAATTTTGGAACTAAGTCTTCTAAATTGCACTAACTGTTTTTCGGATTATACACAGCGTTATTCAAGTTTGCTTGTCCTGCTCTTGATTCATTTCAATTTGCGAGCATTTCCACTTTCAAATTAATTTTATAGGTCCCCATGTACTTGTTTCCCATCACCGTAACCTTTATGTATGGAGGAACGCAATTTAACTTGACTTAATCCCAATAATGTTTACTTGATATCCCTGACGGTGATCCCATGCATATTATGGAAGGTTTTTTACCAACTCCGTGGTGGCAGGCCTGGTTTGCAGTATCAATTCCAGTGATACTGTACGGCATCTATAAAATGAATCGGCTGGTAAATGAAAAACGTGAAATATTGCCTCTCCTTGCTGTCGCAGGTGCTTTTATTTTTGTGCTATCCTCCCTGAAACTGCCTTCAGTAACCGGGAGTTGTTCTCATCCCACAGGGACCGGTATTGCCGCAATCATGTTTGGGCCTGCGATCACTGCAGTTATCTCAACAATTGTACTTATCTACCAGGCTCTCTTCCTTGCCCACGGAGGGTTGACGACTCTTGGAGCAAATGTCTTCTCCATGGGCATTGTGGGCCCTATGGTGTCATATCTGATCTATAAGGCTGGGATGAAAGCCAAACTTAACTTCTATTTTGTTGTCTTTTTGGCTGCAACTTTCGGAGACTGGGCTACTTACATTGTGACTTCTACACAGCTTGCCCTAGCATTTCCTGCAGGAGGAGTACTTACCTTTGGAGCTTTCCTCAGTTCACTCGGCCCATTTGCTGCAGCCTTTGCATTTACCCAGGTGCCTATTGCAATCGTTGAAGGTGCTGTCAGTGCCCTGCTTTTCAAGTATGTGGTTGATGTAAAGAGTGATATTCTTGTTGAAATGAAAGTACTCGAAGATTCTGTTGTACGCAAGCTCAGGGAGCTTTCTGCATGAGCAGAAAACTGGAACTTATCGTACTTGCTATTCTCCTGATTTTCGTGGCGCAGTTTATTTACATATCTTCTACCACGAATGCCGAATTTGGCGGAGCTGACGACAAACCTGAAGGTGTTATTGATCAAATTATGGGCGGGACTTACAAGCCAATTGCAAAGCCTATTTGGGAGCCTCCAAGCGCAGAAATCGAAAGCCTGTTCTTTGCACTGCAGGCAGCTATAGGTGCAGGGGTCATCGGTTACTTCCTCGGATATTACAGAGCCAAAAAAACTATGAAAACTAGTTTGTCTACAAAGGAAAAAGCAAATCCAAAGGGACAGTAATCTTTGTAATTTCTTCTTCTTTTAAATTCAATCTATTCTGCAGGTTCCCTGATGAGTAATATTCTTGATGATTACGCCCTGATAAGCCCCCTCAGGCACAGAAACAACTGGCTGAAACTGGCAATTGTTTTTTTCGGGCTGCTTGTAGGAGTTTCATCCTCGTCTCCTATATCTCCGTTTTTCATAGCCTTCTGTATGGGCTTTACAACAGTTGCGCTAGGTAGAACTCCTTTTAAACTTTATCTGAAACTTCTTCTTGCCCCATTAGGTTTTGCAGTCACAGGTGTACTTATTATTGCTTTTTTCTCAGGCTCGGGACAGGATCTGCTTTCCTTCAAACTCATAGGATATCCTTTTTCGGTAAAAGCAGACGGGCTTGAGCTTTCTCTCCTGGTGCTTTCGCGATCCATAAGCGGGATGTGCTGCCTTTATTTCCTTGCTCTGACAACTCCAATGATAGAACTCTTTGCCGTACTCAAGTCTTCCCGGCTGCCGGAATCCTTTATAGAGCTATCCATGCTGATTTATCGCTACATATTCGTCTTTCTTGACATGGCACTTTCCATTAAGTACGCTCAGACAGTAAGGTTAGGATACTCGAATTTCAGGCGTTCCATATATTCAATGGGCATGCTCGGAAGCACACTTTTCATAAGGTCATGGGAGCAGGGAGATAAGCTCTTCCTTGCCATGAATTCAAGGTGCTATGATGGAAAAATGACTTTATTCGAAATTCACAGGCCTGTAAGGCCAGCAGAATTAGTTCTCACGTTTGCCTATTTCCTTTCGACTCTTATACTCTTTTATTTTACAAAAAACATATCCATTGTTTGAGGTAACAGATCATGATTATTCTTGAGACCAGGGGCCTTAAATACACCTATCCGGATGGGACTGCAGCTGTTCAGGACCTTAATATCGAGATTAAAAAAGGGAAAAAAGTCGCCTTTGTAGGACAAAACGGCTCCGGAAAGTCCACGCTTTTTTTACTTCTTAACGGGACCTTAAAACCGAATGCAGGGGAAGTCCTTTTTCATGGGGGCCCTTTTAAGTACGATTCAAAGTCCCTCAGAGAGGTCCGGAAATCTATAGGAATAGTCTTTCAAAATTCCGATGACCAGATCTTTGCTCCGACAGTATACCAGGATGTAGCCTTCGGACCGGCAAACCTGGGTTATTCAAAAGAAAGGGTCGATTTTTGCGTACAGCACGCCCTTGAATATGTCGGGCTCTCCCACTTGAAGGATAAGCCTCCCCATCATCTCAGTGGAGGGCAGAAAAAGAGAGTTGCAATCGCAGGGGTTATGGCAATGGAACCTGAAGTAATTATTCTGGACGAACCCCTCTCGAATCTGGACCCTATAGGCGCCGATGAGATAATGGATCTCCTGAACGAATTTAATCACTTCGGGAGCACTATTATCATTTCCACTCATGACGTAGACCTGGCGTACCGCTGGTCTGACTACGTATTCCTTATGTCTAACAGCAAACTCATTGGGCAGGGAACACCTTCAGAGATCTTCAGAGAGCAGGAGCTTCTGAAAAAAGCAGGCCTCCGCCAGCCGACCACTCTTGAGATTTATCACGAAATTGAAAGGAGAGGGCTTGCTTACGGGAGGAACTCACCCAAAACCATACCTGAGCTTGTCAATACCTTAAAACCCCTGGATTTAATGTGGGTAGATGTCCCTCCAAAGGTCAAAGAAGGGGATAGCCTGAACCTTGGAGTTATGTATGGGGAATATGCAACTCAGTCACCTTATGAGGCTATTAACGCCACGGTCCTGCATATCCACCCCAATGGAAGAGCTATTGTCGAATTGAAGCGTAAAGGGATTAAAGCCGGCGGAGTTTTACTCTATGATACCGACAATTATTCCCTGGAAGAGATAAGGCAAATTCTGAAAGAAGGAGAAATGGTCTTTGTAGGAGCAATGGGTAAGAAAAGCAAAAATCTTGCCGAACTGGATGGGATTCACCTGGATGTTACCTCAGGCGTTATAGACAAATCCATCCTGATGGCTCTTTGCGGAAAGCGCTGCCTTATCCTTACATCCGGCGGTATGGTTGACCATGCCCTGAAAAGGATCAGAGAATACGTGGAGAAAAGCGGAATAGAATTCACTGTGGGCGTGGTAAACCGGGAAGAAGGTTGTAAGTGGCTTGAAGAGACCGAGGACAGCTCTGAAATGCTTAAGATATGATTCTCCTTCGCTTAGGGATAACAAATATATAATTTCACGTATTACTGTACCGATATCTAATGCTAGTTGAAAACTATCACAAGTGATAAAGGACTCGAACTTGATGCT
>JADGNM010000031.1 GCA_017883485.1 Methanosarcina sp. | reverse complement strand
AATGATAATTTAGGACGATGACTAATACGAGGCATAAGTACATTTATGTTATTACCAATATATTTATTTATGGATATAAATTGGAATCGATGCACTAGGTATTTATTAGCCACTTTTTCATCTGAACCAAAAATATTAAATGCCCGGTCAGGAAAACGATGCGCTATCTTGGAAAAAATTAGAGAGTATTTAAGGTGCGTCCCAAACTCAGCCTGGCAAAGTGACTCATATTTTCTCAAATCGTTAAGATTTCCGCCATTTAGGCAAATTTCTGCTATCACTTCTGCAGCAAACTGCCCTGATATAATAGCATAAAATAACCCTTCACCTGAGTAAGAGTCCACAAATCCGGCAGCATCTCCACTCAGGAGAACTCTTGAACCTGTAATTTTCCTTTTAATTCCGCCTGCTGGAATCTTATGTCCGTGAAGTTTATAATCCCCGTTAAAACCGTTCTTTCCAAGGAAATTAATCATGAACTCTTTCGGATGTGAGAAATCTTTGGCAGGCCCGCCAATTCCGACGGAATAGTAGGTTTTGTGAGGAAAAATCCAGCCATATCCACCCCTAACAGCCCCAAAATGCAATTCCAGGGTGTTTCCCAGGCGTTTTTCAATTTCGCTTTCCTCAGCAGGAATTTCGGTAACCATACAGATCTTATAGTCTGCCCTGGTATCTGCAGGCCGTACACATGTTTTGACTAGCCCATGGGCTCCTTCTGAAACAATCGCAAATTTTGCTTGGTATACTTTCTCTTCAGTTTCTACCTCCACACAGTCGGGCATTTCCTTGCAGCAAATAACCCTCTCACCTGTATGGACTCGAATCCCCGTTTCTTTTGCTTTCTCTAGAAGAAGATTATCGAATTCACTCCTGGAAACAAGAGCAGCCATACGGCGATCTTTGCGTGCTTTGACAAACTGATCCTTGAAAATAACATCTATTCCTGTAACTTCCAATTCAATAATGTCCTGAGTGAGCTCGAAATCAAGGCAAGAAATTGCATGTTCTGAAAGTACTCCTCCACAGGGCTTGTATCTGGGGAATTCCTCTTTCTCAAGCAGTAATGTATTCAGCCCCAGTTTTCCTGCTCTTCTTCCGGCCGAGGCTCCTGAAGGGCCACCACCTATTATGATTACATCATATGCAAGTACACCATCAAAATATCCAAAGTTTGCCTAAGTTTCACATAAATTTAATAAGGAGCTAATTAAATTTTCGGTATCAATTCATAATTTTGAATCACATAGAGCGTCCAAAACTCAAACCATCTATAAATGGATAATGGCCAAAGTTAATTTTGAAAACACTTGTTAATTTTTTTGAATTAATGTATACATTTACCTTATTAGGTAGAATCTATCCCAATTGTGGAATCAAATGGACTTTTACGACGATATCATATCAGATATATTTTACTTCATGAAAATCTCTCTGTGGGAAATAGCATGAACATTGCAAGAAAACAAGATAAGTAAAATTGGAAAAAAAGAAATGAGTCTATTTGAGCTGAGCAAGAGAGAAGGTCAGAATAACATAGGACCGCAACTCCCAGAAAATCTTTGATATTCTGTGATCCCGAAGCAAAACTCGGGATGGAAAGCTAAAATTTATGAATATAAGTTAGTCCTCTTGAGCGGAGCGAAGCGCAGCGAAAAGGACCGCAGGCTGCCGAATCGCAATTCGGCTGGCGAAACTAGGGTCAACAGACCCGTGGGATAGGATCTCCGGATGGCATATCCACATAACGCATGCCGCCGAAACGGTTCCTCAGTATAACTTCTCCTTTGTTCTCTGCGGTGACTTCCCCTATAACCGCGGCATCTCTGCCGTAAGGATGCTGCCTGAGGATAGAGAGGACTTCCTCTTCAAAGCCGGATTTGACTCCGATGATCGCCTTTCCTTCGTTTGCGACCTCAAGAGGGTCAAGGCCCAGCATCTCACAGGCTGCGGAAACTGCACGCTTGAAAGGAATCAGGTCTTCTTCAATAAGGATGCCTGTCCCGGATTTTGCTGCCATTTCGTTCAGGGCGTTTGCAAGCCCTCCGCGTGTGGGGTCTTTCATTGCCGTGATTACAGGCTCTCCTTCAGGTGTCCTGAGCTTCAGAATGGGCTCTATAAGTTTCCAGAGGGGGGCAGAGTCCGAGACAAGGTCGGTATCGAAGTCAAAACCTTCCCTGTGAGCCATAAGAGATATTCCGTGATCGCCGATGGTACCGGTGACAAGGATTTTGTCCCCAGGCCTGAGCCCCGAATCCCTTATAGGATTATCTGTAATGCCCAGTCCTGCAGTGTTCAGGATAATGGAATCGAGTGCGGTTTTCTCGACAGTCTTCGTATCGCCTGTGATTATAGGTACGCCAACTTCCGCAGCAGTTTCATCCATTGTTTTGATTATTTCTTCGAAATCCTGCAGTGAAAAGCCTTCCGGAACTATAACGGCGCAGGTAAGGGCAAGTGGTTTTGCCCCCATAACCGTAAGGTCATTGATTGTGCCTGCAACTGCAAGCCTTCCTATATTAGTATCTGGAAAAAAGGCAGGAGTTATCACGTGGCTGTCAGTGGTCAGTACAAGCTCGGATGAAGGATTAAAATTTGCAAGACTTATCGTGGATCCGTCATCGAGACATTCTAGCCCGACCGAACCTGCGCTTTTATTGCGGAAATTTTTAAGGATTATCTCTCCTATCAGTGCCTGCATAACCTCTCCGCCTGCACCGTGCTCAAGAGAAATGGTATTAGGTTTCATATTTGTCTCCGTTTTTCCGCTTCTTAACCTTTTAATTTAGCTTATTTATTGTGCATTTTTTTTGAGTCCAAGCTCGATAAAACCGATCCAGGTTTCCAGACTTTCCCAGTCATGTTTCGAAGTCAGGATAACAGGCACATCAGGATTTAAGGAAAGAATATCCTCTCGCATTTTCTCGGCATTAACGTCAACTGCATGTGCAATGTCAACTTTATTTATGATTGCGAGTTCTGCAGTCTTAAAAATCATGGGATGCTTGAGAATAATGTCATCGCCTTCTGTTACACTTACGATTACAACCCTCAGGTGCTCTCCCAGTTTGAAGTCCACAGGACAAATCAGGTTACCTACATTCTCAATAAAAAGAAGATCTGTGTTTTCAAGGTCGACTTCATTTAGGGCTTTTTCCACAAGCTTTGCATCAAGGTGGCATTCCTTTCCGGTATTTACAGGAATTGTCGGGACCCCGAGTTTCCTGAAACGGGAAGAATCCATCTCTGCGATTACATCCCCTGCGATCACAGTTATTTTATACTTCTCTTTAAGCTGTTTGATCGCCTCCTCAATCAGAGTGGTCTTTCCTGACCCTATTGCTCCCATAACATTTACTGAGAAGACCTGATACTTGTCAAGTTTCTTTCTGTTTTTTTCAGCAATTTTATCGTTTGCTTTGAAAACATCGTGTTCCATATTGATTACATGCATTAACATAAATATCACTCAGGGGATCACTTTTTTTACCTGTCTGCAGTTAAATCATCTTCTGTTTCGATCTCAATACTTTTTATTATCAGCTCTCTGCCGCCTGCAAGTTGGGCCTGTTTTCCGCAAATTGGGCATTCCTTATCAACTTCAATATAAGCAAGAAGCTCACTTGTGAATTCGCTGCTTTCTTGAATCTGTTTTTCGTCTATAGCTCCCGTATATCCACACTCGCATTCAAGAGAAGGGGGCACCATTTCTACAATGAAATCCGCATCCTCCGCAATGCTTCCCTCTGCGATGGCTTTGAAACAGAAGCTCAATTGTTCAGGATTTGTATGGCTCAATCTTCCCATCTGAAGAGTCACATGTTTGACTTTTATTGCCCCGTGAGCTGCAGCTGTATTCTTTACCTGCTCAAGGATCTCGCAGGCAATTGAAAGTTCATGCAAGTTTGCTACCTCCTTCCCTTGAGTATTTGAACCAATTATAACACATGCCTTCCTGGCTGACCATGCATGGGCCTGCAGGAACTTTTGGAGTGCATTCCTTTCCGAAGTTCGGACATTGGTGAGGTTTTGCTTTTCCTGTGAGGATAGCTGCGCAGATACAGCGTTTTTTGTCTTTTCTTTCGGCTTTCTTTCGAATATCGTCTAGGAAAGAAGCATAGAGATCTTCGTACTTTTTTGCTGCATCTTTTTCTTCAAACTCTTTCCTGAGTACAAGTCCTGAATTTTCTATTCTTCCGATACCTCTCCATTCAGAATCCGAGGTTTCGAATACTTCGTCCATTATTCTCAGAGCAATAGGGTTTCCTTCAGGTTTTACAGCTCTTGGGTACCCATTGTCCACCCTTGAGCATCCTTCCTCTACCTGCATTTGTAACAGGTTTATTCCAAGGAGAATGTCTCTGGCTTCAAATCCGCTAACGACAACAGGAAAGCCCTTTTTTGCAAGCGGTTCAAAAGGTTTTGTACCTATTATAGTAGCCACATGCCCTGGAGCTATGAAGGCATCAACATTTGTATCACCGGCCAGGAGCTCGATTGCAGGAGGCGTCCGTTTCTGAGAGGCAAGAAGGCTGAAATTTTCGGGTGTATTTCTCAGGAGAGCAGCCGCATTGGCAGGAACCGTGGTCTCGAAACCTATCCCGAAAAAGACGACTTCGAGTTCCGGCTTCTTTTCTGCGAGGGATACAGCATCATCAATACTGTAAACCATCCTTACATCTGCACCTTCGGATCTTGCATCCAGCAAACTTTCTGCCGAACCCGGAACCCTCATCATATCCCCAAAAGTGACAACCGTAGCCCTACTTTTCGCAAGGGCAATTGCAATATTAATGTCTTCTTCCGGAGTGACACAGACAGGGCATCCGGGACCGCTAATAACATCAATGCTCTTCGGAAGCACACTTCTTAGACCATACTTTGCTATAGTCCTCTCGTGCGTTCCGCAAACATGCATTATACGAAGAGATACCTTCGAGTTCCTGATTCTTTCAAGAAGCTTTTTTTCTAGTTCAGGAATAGCTGACATTGAAGGAGAATTTCCTTTTTCCATTTTCATCAGCACCCTTTTTTCAGGGGGACTCATTTTCGAACGTATCTATCTCATCAAGACCAGCTATCTGTCTGAGAAGCTTCATGGTTTCTTCACTTTCTTCTTCTGAAATCTCATTTATCGCGTATCCCACATGGACAAGGACATGTTTTCCGATCATGGATTCGCTGGCGCCTCCCAGGAGATCCATATTTACATCTCTACAAATCCCGCCCATGTCGACAGTTGCAATGCTTTCATTTATAATAGCCTTAATTTTTCCAGGAATAGCTATACACATGTTACCTCTAATGTTTTCTTTCAAAATATGGTCAATTTATGGCAATTAAGTATTTATAAGATTAGTTTTTGCATTCGAGTTAAATTTTTACTGGAATTGTCTTTAGCAAGAAACAAATTATGGGGTCTTAATGCTTTATGGGGTCTTCTTGCTTTATATCAGTAAAAAATCTCGGGATTTTCTCCCATCAACAGGGTAAACAACCTGAATCCCCATCCCAGGCTGCCGTTTAAATCTTAATTCCTATATTATTACTTGCTTTCTATATTATTATGTTTTCCATCCGGTATTTTTTTCTACTGTTTAATATTTATTTACTTATTTTTTCCCTTTCTCTACTTGCCGCGAATAAAAAAGTGCAGGTCCAATAGTTAAAAACTGAATTCGTAACTTGATACAAGCCCAGTGCAAAAAATTGTGTTTCGCAATTCTATAGTTCTATTTTATAACTTTTGTGTTTTTTCACTTCTCCTGCATAATTTGAAAATGTTTTTTTGTCCGAATTCACAATTTAACTCGAAAAGGCCTTAATTACTGTCAAAATCTATCCTATTCGGATCTGAGATATATTTATTTCTAAATACATGAGCCAATTAGCACTCAAGCACTCTTTCGTCAAACTTGTAGTGCAGGAAACAAGCTCTCTCGGCGTCTTTCTTGAGGTCTTCCTTTAAAAACCTCTTTGTCGGTTCACTGTGAAGCGAAGTCAACAGAAAAGAGATTGTCTAAATTGTTTTGAGATTCCCGTCTTTTTCTTTCTTTTTCTTACCATTTTTATGAGGTTTATCATAATAAGCAAATTTTCGGATACAAACTCACACTTTATCAGTAGTTGTTAGCTTTTAGAGTTGGCCGAATTTCTGAATTATTTTCCTCATTAAAACTACCTAATGTACCGATGTGTACAATTTTAACCTTCTTTGTACTCTAAAGTGCGGTCTTAATTTTTGTAATTTATTAATAATTTATTATATTTTTTCTTTAATTTTCTAAAATTCCTCTCCCAACTAATATATTTCTCATTACAAGTAAAAAACCTTAAATACTATTCCCTCATTGAAATCATTAACGACAAATTTATATGTGCATTTATATAAAATTTTAGCAAACATTAAATTAATGTTTTCTTTTAAATAAATGATTTTGTTAAAACCAAGATGTGGTAGAGATGAGTACTGGAATGAAAAATCTTGTCAAAATACTGGATAGTGTTGACATATTAAAAATGGATCGACGCACTTTCATGAAAGGGGTGGGCTTGCTTGGAGCAAGTACATTCCTCAGCACATATTCAACTCAGATTGTAAGTGCGCTTGAATTCGCAGAGACGAAGATCATTTGGCTTCATGGCGCCGAGAGCACTGGTTGCTCCGAATCCCTCTTAAATGCGAGCAATCCTGATGTTGCACAGGCGCTCAACAAGCTCAATGTCAATCTTGCTTACCATGAAACTCTGCTCGCCCAGCAGGGGATATGGGTAGATGGTAAGCTTGCAAACACCGCTGATCTTAACTCGGAGATTCTCCTTGAGGACCTTATTAAACAAGGCAATTATATACTGGTCGTGGAAGGCTCAATTCCAATGGGCCCGGCTGGTTCGGGCCGCTACCTTGTCATTGGAGAAAAGCCTTTCAAGGATACCGTTGCGGAGGCTGCGAAGAACGCCACAGCTGTTGTTGCAGTCGGAGCCTGTGCCTGTTGGGGAGGAATAACCAATGCAAACAGCGATATTGTCAATGATACGGATTACAGAGGAATAGCTTTCGCAAAGACCGACCCCAAAAAAGGTTTATTTACGGAACTTGGCATCGATAAGCCCGTAATCAACATTCCCGGCTGCCCTCCTCATCCTGATTGGATCCTCCTTACCCTGGGCGCGTTAATCCTTGGAAAGGTCACGCTTAATGATCTCCCATCCATTCTGGACGAGTACAAAAGGCCAATGCTCTTCTTCCCTCCAGACCACGTTGTCCATGATAACTGCCCTCGCCGCGGATACTATGACAAGGGACTGTTCGACGAGGGAGCCGGTGGGCCAAATTGCCTGTGGAAAATGGGATGCAAAGCTCCTTATGCCCATGGAGACTGTGCAATGCGCAAATGGAATGGTTCAGTAAGCGTGTGTACCCAGGCAGGTCCCTGCATTGCTTGCGTGGAACCTGGTTTCCCGGATTCTTCAAGACCCCTGTATGTTGAAGCTGAAGATAAGGGAGTGCTTCTAGGAGCTGATGTCGGCACAATAGCCAAAGTTACTGTAGGCGTCGCTGCAGTTGCTGCTGGCGTACATGCTGTGAGGAGAATGAAAGGAGAGTGATGAAAAATGGTAAATGTTACAGTCGATCCCTTAACCAGAATTGAAGGTCATCTTCGTGTATCCACTGAAGTAGATGCTAATGGTGTCGTTACGGATGCCCAGAGTTCCCTCCTGTTGTTCAGGGGCTTTGAACGCATCCTGCAGCATAATGATCCCAGAGATGCAGCACTTCTTGTCCAGAGAATCTGCGGTGTTTGCCCGCTTTCTCATTCCTTGACATCTACAAATGCCCTTGACAATCTATATGGTGTGGCTGAACAAGTTCCAAAAGATGCCCTCGTAACAAGAAATATTTTCCAGGGGCTAAACATGATTGCAAGCCATGCAACCCACATTTATGTTCTTTGGGGCCCGGACCTTGCAAACCCTGCATACAAAAATGTCCTTGCAACACTGGGAGATACCGGAAACGCAGTCTGGAAAGAAATGGTCGGAAGGTTTGCCCCTATCAGCTACAAGATTGACGGCGTACCTGTACCTGCGGGATCTTCCTACATGGCAGCAATTCCTGAAAAGAAACGCCTACAAGAAGCCATTGCAGTCATCGGCGGCAGAATGCCTGGACCGGTCACACCATATCCGGGAGGATATTTCTACAAGCCGAGCCTTCCAGACATTGAAAAGCTTGCCTCTTACTATCTGGAGGTTATGGACTTCGTATCAAACTACACTCTAAAGGTTCCCTTTGATACCTGGATTGCAAATACCTATAAGGCAAGCTCTCCTCAGAAAGCGGTAAGCTTTGTTACTGAACATCTGACGGATCTCATTAACAAAACAAAGGGTTCCAATGACTTCTCCAGAGCAGCCGGTTGGGGGGATGCGGAATTCTACGCAGCTTTCGGTTCCGAGCTTGTAGGAGAAAAACTCCTCGGTCTTCCTGCAAGCCTTAAACACGATCTAATCGGCGGGTACAAAGATCCTTCAAAGATCAACTTCCTTTCATACGGCGGATACTATAAGCCTAAGGACGGATACGATCCGAAGAGCCCTGCAGAAGACCGCATTTTCCCCTCAGGCGTCGTAACAGGGAAACTTGAATATCTGAAATTTGATTCGGACAAGATTACGGAGAGTACTGCTCACTCCTTCTACCAAAACAGTGTTGAGGATCTCCAGCCCGCAAAAGGTGAAACCGTTCCATTCACGGATCCAAACCAAATCGTCTATAACAATGATTCTAAGAGCAGGTACAGCTGGGACAAGGCTCCGAGATACGACGGAATTCCCGCAGAAGTCGGGCCTCTTGCACGCATGCTTAATATGAAAGAGCCGCTCGTAACCGGACTGGCTCTGGCCTTTAATGAGAAAGGTTACTCTGCAGCTAACGTCTACACAAGAATGATGGCTCGTATCCAGGAAACTGCCATTCTCGCACATGAACTGCTTACCTGGGTGACAGTTGACTATGACCCGAACGGTAAGATTGCCGTGCCTCTAGACCTTGAAAAGGGTAAGAATTCCACTGGGATGGGCCTGTGGGAAGCCCCGCGTGGGGCTCTTGGGCACTGGGTCTCCACTGACGGTAATGGAAAGGTTGTCACCTATCAGTGTGTAGTTCCGGGTACCTGGAATATGTCCCCAAGAGACAGTGCAGGCGTTCCTGGCCCGATGGAACAATCTCTCATGGGGTCAAAAATCAACGCAGTTGGAAACATTCTTGGTGTCGATTACGCCAATCCAGTCGGTATCTTCCACATCGGTAGGTCCTACGACCCCTGCATTTCATGCGCAGTCCATACAATTGACCTGACCGGGAAAAACGCTCCTCGTACATTGAGAATTCTATAAAAGAAAGGAGATGACCCTTAAATGAAATCTCAGGCTGGCAACCCATTGGTTGTTGAGCGTTATACTCCGCTTGACAGACTGGTCCATATGGTCCATGCTGCTGCGATGCTAACGCTCATAATCACCGGGTTAAAGATATACTTTGGATGGAGCTTTATGAGTTTCCATACAGCCCGCGGCCTTCATATGTTCGCGGTTCCTTTCTTGCTTGTAGTGAACTGGTTCCTTATCCCGGTCAGCATAGCTCTCGCTACTGAGGGTGGGATTAAGGATAAGTTCTTGCACTTTGCGAATCATTATGTTTTTGGTCCTAGCGATGCAGCCCGAATGGGAGGGATAATTGGTAATTTCTTCGGGAAGGGCAAATACCCGGCATTTAGCGTCTATGATGAGTCCGCGGGCCACTATAAGACCAAGCTCCACCCGCTAATGAAGATCCTGATTATAATCGAAGGTTTAGCCATAGTCCTCATTGCGATTTCAGGTATCGTCCTGTACAGCCTTGACTGGTCGTTCCTGGGGCTCCCGATTGCGTCCTGGATCCTTACGGTAGGAGGCATGATTGCACCTGCGTTCGGAATGTCCTCTCTGGAGTTCTTGAGGACTTTTCACCTGCTGCTGACCTACTGGTTCGTCTTCGAGCTGGTAGTGCACGTTGGTATTCTGGAGCTCGATCCGAAAGTCTGGAAGTACTACAAAGCTATCTTCTGGTCCGGGAAAGAGGATGTTTCAGATGGTAACTACTCTGAGGTTATAAACAACCATTCAGATAATCTTCCTGAGAAAAGCCATGGTTCCGAAAAGGTCGTTAAAGCAAGAAAAAGTTAATTTCGGGAAAGGTATATAGGCATGTCCAAAGGTATATGGGCATGTCCCAAATATATTTGCCTGTTAACGTGAGAATATGCCTATATTAAACGCTCCTATCCGCATCCTCGGGTGCGGAAGCCTATTAATGGGAAACGATGGCGTTGGCCTGAAGGTTATTGAGGCTCTTCAAAAAATCGAACTTGGGAGCCTCGAAAACCTTGATATCGCAGACGCTGGGGTCTGCGGGCTTGACCTGCTGAACTTTTTCGACGGGGCCAGAAAGGTTATAATAGTTGATGCAGTTCTGGCAGACAGCCCTCTAGGCTCGGTACATCGCCTTGACGGCAAGGATCTAATAGAATCCACCGAAGAGCCTCTTAACCTGGTTTCTGTACACGATCTCACAATTACAGATGTATTGAGGATTGGAGTACAGGTCCAGCCTCTCCCGGAAATTGTGGTTATCGGGATAGAAATAGGAATTGTGGTCACTGAAGTTACTCTGGAGATAAGCCCCGAAGTCCTTAAAGGTCTTGATGAGGCTGTAAGGCTAATAAAAGATGAGGTTTCTTCAGCACTTTGATCCTATTTTTATCATTTTTAATTTGCAGTTGAACTTAGAAGTCAATAACATTAATTCCTTACATAAGTAATCTTTAGAGGTGTTGATATGGATCCGGTTAATATTACAAATTGGTTTGATGTGTTTATTGGCGTTGTTGTCATGTTGGGTCTATTTGGTATTCTTGCCAATCTTGTTTACCATTATGGACATAAAGGGCATCATTAACCATATGCGATTAGCCTGAAGTTTGGTTGATAAACAATATCTATTGGAAGGAGTCGGGTCAAAATCCCGGCTTTCATATTTTAATTCAGCTTGCTTCAAAGCCCAGCTTTTTTGATTAATTCAATCGAGACTTATTTCTGACTGACTGCAGAATGAGGACTATGTATATCATCGAATGTATATAATTTAATAATCCCCCGCACAAACTTCCTATAAATTCCACAATATTGCTTATCCTCTTCTTTTGTGCATGTATACGAATTTTCTCGATACGCGGCGCATTTTGAGGCATATTGGCATTTGATATCGGGCATATAAGTTCCTTTTTGAAGGACCTTGAATGGTCTTTCTACTTGTTGTATGTTTATTCGGTATCGGTAATTTATCTACGGAATACAGGTGAAAGTTGTGACTTGCAGGCAATTACTAGTTTTTCTGAACTGAAAACAGTCTGCTTCTAATAAGCAAGTGTGGCTGTATCTTTATCGTTTGTCCGTACTGCGTGTCCTTACTAATTGTCCTTAATTAATATATTAATTATTTTATAATATGAAAATAATGCTCTATGGCATAGAATTCAAAACTGCGTTTTATGATTTAACAATAAAAATAAGATTAAAAAAAATCAAGAGTTAACTTACCGATATTGTCTTTAATGATTATTTAGGAAATGGAATTATAGAGCCATTCCCAAGGTAAAAAATTGAAGTTATTTATCAACCATTCCTAAGTCAGCCTCAAGCTCCTGATTCCACAGGAACACGCGGTACTCAGTCGCTATAAAGTTTCCAATCAACTAAGGATTTTTCGCTGTCAGTCTCAATATCAAACTTCCAGATAAAGGGCTCTTCACCTGCCCTGGAAAAATCAACATCAGCAATAACTCCAGGTGGAAGTATGGATTCTCTGGTTTCTCCGGTATCTGCTTTTATCCGAATTTTTAATCTGTCGACATTCAGACCGATAATTTCAAAATGTATCGATTTCCCAGCCTCGACTTCGAGATACCTATCCCCTTGCCACGTCCCTTCGGAAATGAGTTTGCGTCCCTGACTATCGATCTGATGGGACCGTAAAGTCGAAGGCGGAATTTCCGGTCTGGATATATGAGTCGGCTTATGTTCATGCGGAGTTACCTGCGTTGCAAGTATTGGAACTTCAGGTTTTGGAACCGGAGGTGCATGTATTCCTGTAACTTTAGGTGCACGTACTCGCGGAACCTCAGGTGCCCGCACTGGCTCAACCGGAGATGCCCTTGCCGGCCGAACTGGAGATTCCGGTTCTAAAGGAGTTCTAACTTCCGACACATGTGGTTCCGGTGCTGTCATAACCGAAGGTTCTGGCGGTCCTGTGTAGAATTCTTCATCCAGACTCCCTATAGTTTCCGGCCCTACCACACCATCGACCTTCAGTCCGCGTGCCTCCTGGTAGCTTCTGACAGCCAGGCCGGTTTTATCTCCAAAAATGCCATTCGCCCCAACATTGGGCACAGGAAAGTTCAAAAATATAAGAGCTCGCTGGATTTTCACTACTGCAGGACCTCTATCGCCTCTGCGAAGAACTCTTTCGTTGTCGTAACAAGCCTCCAAAACCTCATCGTCTGCGAATCTCTGCGATTTTAAATCATGACCATCCCCAATAGTCATATTCTATCCCCCATTATTGTTGCTAGTCTTTTTCTATAGTGTGAAGTATCTACAATTCTGCTACTAGTGTCGCAACAATTTAATTATAGATCAATTATATAAACGTT
>JADGNM010000317.1 GCA_017883485.1 Methanosarcina sp. | reverse complement strand
GATTTTGATCGGAATCAAAAAGAGGCGAGGGTCCACTTCATCCCCAACCTGAAGGTCGGGGTATTCGTGACCCTCTGCGCTCCCTAGTAATAAAAGATATTCACTCCTATTTTTGAAACCCATTTAAAGACTTTGGTAAATATTTATAAATAAAAGATTTGTCCTTCATCGATAGCCGGGAAAGTGACCCGGAGTGATTTCTAATGATTCGTTTTGTCAAGTACCATTCTCGGTCCAATACCTACGTGATAGAAAAAAGAGCTTTCTTCAAGGACGACCTTAAGCTGGACGGTAATGTAATTGTAGGACAGGATGTTAAGTTCTGGGGAGACCTTACCGTAACTGGTAGGCTTGAACTGGGGAAAAGTTCGGCTGTTAAGGGCAATATAAAAGCCAGAAGTGCTCTTGTCTGTGCAGCCGCAAAAATTCTGGGCAATATCGAGACAGTATCCGAACTTATCCTCCTTGACAGGGTCAGGGTAAATGCTGCAGCCTGCCAGGGAGATATTCGCGTCAGGCCCGGATGTACTATCGGCTCCGTAAAAGCAGGAGGAACTCTCGAGCTTATAGGAAAGGTATCTGTAAAGAAAATAGAACCACTAACAAACGTAATTATCCGGGCTGAAGAATAACTTTAGCTCGTTTGCTATTATTAATCTTTTTCCATCTGCGACATATCTTTTCACCTGCGACTCACCTTTTGAACCTTTCTTCTTCCAGGAGCTTCAGGACATAATCCCTCAAACGGTTAGCTTCTGCACCTGTCCGGCATCGTGGGCGGGACAGTTCCACATTTACAATCTCCTTTATCCTTCCTGGCCTTGAAGTCATAGTTACTATCCTGTCCGAGAGAAAAACCGACTCATCCACGCTATGGGTCACGAAGAGAATAGTCACATGTCTTTGCTCCCATATTTTCAGGAGCTCGTCCTGAAGGACGTTTCTGGTTTGAGCATCTAAAGCCCCGAAAGGTTCGTCCATGAGAAGGACTTCGGGCTCGTTGGCAAGAGCTCTTGCAATAGCTGCCCGCTGCTGCATGCCTCCGGATAGTTCATAAGGATAGCTGTTTTTGAACTGCTCCAGGCCCACAAGATCAATATATTTCTCGACCTGTTTCCTGGCTTCAGCTTTTTTAATTCCTTGCATTTCGAGTCCGAAGGTGATGTTATCAATAATGGTTCTCCAGGGGAAAAGGGAGTACTGCTGAAAGACCATGCCCCTCTTTGGGTCAGGACCGATTATAGGAATCCCGTTGAGCGTAATTTCTCCTGAGGTCAGGACCTCAAGCCCTGCAATGATTCTGAGCAGAGTGGTTTTTCCGCAGCCGGATGGCCCAAGAAGGCAGACAAACTCACCATCTTCCACATCAAAGCTCACTTTTTGTAGAGCCTCTGTTCCGGTCCCATCTTCTTTTTTCGTGAAGATTCTTGAGACATATTTTACGCTTACTCTACCCATTTTACACCACAGTCCCTGCCGTCCATCTCAGTAGCTTTGAATCCACGTAATATCTGAAGAGGCGGTCGATAAAAAGCCCCAGGAATCCAAGCAGTAGCATATAAACCAGTACAAAATCCATTCTGTGTAAATAATAATTAAACCAGAGCTGGTAACCGAGTCCCCTGTTGCTTGCCCCGAACATTTCTGCAGCAACAAGGCACATCCAGCCCACCCCCATGGCAATCCTGATTCCTGCAGCAATTGAAGGCAAAGCTGAAGGAATCGCAATAGAACGTATTAGATCTATATCTCGGGTGCAGCCAAGAACCTTTGCCGCCTCAACATAAACTTTCGATACATTTTTAAAACCTGTGTAGGTATTGATAACAATAGGAAAGATCATTCCTACAAATACAACAAAACCTGCAGCCTGATGCGTAAGCCCAAACCAAACTATCCCAAATGGAATCCAGGCAAGAGGAGGAATCGGACGCAGTATCTCGATAATAGGATCGACTGCCCTATCTACTTTTTTGAACCATCCCATTGATATTCCGAGAGGAATTCCGATTATGAGTGCGGCAGCAATACCGATTGAAAAGTGAAGTAGACTTGTTAATATATCTGTAACTAGCCCGCTTTTGATAATAACGAAGAAAGAGGTAACTACATCATAAAAACTCGGAAGAAGAAATTTATTATGTACAATTATACCCGCTACTAACTGCCACAACGCCACTGCTACCATGAGAGACAATGCTTCAATACTGTTTTCTTTTATTGTTTTTATGAAACTAATTTTCATGTCTAATCAAAAGAATTCTTACTTTTTTATCTTTCCGGCAGACTTCATTTTTCAGAAAAAGTAAAGGTTCAAATGCCCCTTGTGAAAACAGAGGCAGCTGAACATCTTGATTAAATTTTTAATTATTCCTCTTCATTTTGCACTGGCAGCCGTTTCATTTTCACTGACAGCTTTATCATAGAATCTTGTATCAAAAATATCATCTTTTGTCAGAGATTTCTGAGTATAATTCAGCCCATAAAGAGTATTGGAGAAATCGACAGTTGTGTTTTCGATTTGCGCAGGATCTGTAATCCATTCTCCATCCCACTCTTTAAGAGACGCTTTTACAGTTTCAACATCAGCGGAAGTCTTATTTGCGAAAATTTGAGCGGCTTCGTCCGGATGTGCCTTGTTATACTCGGTTGCATTAATATGGGTCTTTACAATCTGCTCCGCGATATCCGGATGCTCCCTGATAAGTTTTCCACTCATCAAGAGCACACAGCAGACATGTTCCGGTTCCATCTGTCCAGATTGTACGATAATGCGTCCCTTACCTGCCTTTTCGATATTTGTTGGCGAAGGGTGAGGCAGGAAGACGGCATCGACCTTTCCAGATTCAATGGCGGTGACAGCGTCTCCTGCTGAGGTCATTCCGACAATTGTCACATCTTTCTCAGGGTCAAGTCCGTTTTCCTTGAGCCATTTTCTTAGCAAGGTATCCTGAATTGATCCTGGTGGATAGGTAGCGATTTTAAGTCCCTTCAAATCTTGAGGAGTTTTATATTCGTGTTCAGGGCTGAGAACAAGACTTGAGCCATTTATCTGTACAGCTGCAACAATCTTTGCGTCAAGACCCTGGCTGAGAGCTGTAATAGCAGGGGCTGCCCCAACATAAGCTACATCCAGTTGTCCAGGCATCATAGCCTGCATTTCGGGAGGGCCTGTCTGAAACACATACTCTTTAATATTCTGAACTCCGTAAGGTGCGAGATCTCTTTTCCACCACCCATTTTCTGCTGCAGTCATATATGCGATCTGATGTGTACTTGGTTGATAGCCAAAACTCAACTCGGTAATTGCGGAGGCTCCTTGAGCTCCGCTCGCATTGATGGATGGTGTCTCATTACCAGATACGTTTCCTTTACTTTCATTATTGGATGCGCAGCCGGATACGAAGACCGATGCGACCAGCAACAAAGCAAGTATAATGCCTAGTTTCTTCAAAGCTTCACCTCAATACTCCATAACTCATAATAATCCTACAACTGGGGCAACTTTCACTAGCAAACAACATCTTCTAAACAGGACTTTCTGAAGGAAAATCCATAGGCTTTCCCATCCTACCTTTTGTCATCTTTTTGCAAACTCTTTTGAAAAAGCCATCTAATTTTTCAAAGAAGAAATCCAGTGAAAATAAAAAGCATATACCTCAAAGTAGCATTACTCTTCAAAATGTAGTATATATATCTTCTCAAAAGATTTTTGATTTTATCCCAAATGTATTAATACATTCGGATATATTTCTCATTCAGGACTTAAGTTCCTGTTAATTGGGCAGTGTAGTGAATTTGCTGTAAAATTACAAATTTCTAGCAGTCTTTGAGTCAAAAATTCAACATCAAGAGAGCAATTTTCTCTATTGTATCTAAA
>JADGNM010000316.1 GCA_017883485.1 Methanosarcina sp. | reverse complement strand
AAACTTAATTACTTAAAGTTGTCGACAGAAGTATTAAGTTATTAGATCATGACCATAAAAAAAGTTCCCTGGGGGAGGGAAGAGAAAAAAAGGAAGAAACAATCAGGACTTATCTGCTAGTTCTGCGAGGAAATCCCCATGGCAAGCTTTCGGGTTGCACCAACAACCCAAGACTTTTCCTTTCAACTCGTGAACCGATTGTTGTAAATCAAGATTAGAGAAAAAATATTCTTTATAGGCTTCGATAACTCTGGTTCTTTCTTCTTCGGAGTCGTTCTTCATTTTAACTGGATTTGCCCATTTTGAAGATTCTAGATTTTTTCTGGGTACTGCTCTCCCTATATAGACGTCAAAGGGCTCCTTCATGCAATGTACTACCGTCGTAGGGATTCTGTTGTCGATTGCCTTTTTTCTTCCTCGTTCACCGGATTTTCGGCAAGTATCACTACAATATTTTGCATCGCTCCTAAGTGCCTTGAACGGCTGAAGGCAGTGTTTGCAGATTGGATCAGGTCTTAAGGCTCTAGCAGTGTCTCTCCGCTCTTTCCGGCGGGCTGTACTGATGCTAATACGTCTTTGCTTTTTCTCCATATAATTCCTACATGATTCACACCAAGTACGCAATTTTTCAATTGTCTCAAAATCTGCATGACCAACCTGCCGATTGCCCTTATAATATTGATATCCTTTAGAAACATCATGCGAATCCCAAAGTTCATACATTTCGAAGTATTCATGCTTGCATAAGTCACACTTACATAATTCGTCATATGTCACTCCCAGCGGAGTCTCATAACTGTCTTTTATTATTACAGTTTTAAGCAGCATCAAAACACTTCCTATATTTCACGTCACATTTATTTACTTATTCAAAGTTATATTTTAGCCAAATGACCAAAAACAAACTTTCTATAAGTAAATAAATGTGACAATATCATATAAATGTTTTTGTTTTGCCAAGTTACAAAGTAAGAACAGCGATTCTATGCCCGTAGAAACGTTTTCTTAGGCCGGCAGGTAGAATCTACTAGGCCAAGAAAAGAAAATCGATTCTACATGCTTTGAACGCTTCTACAGCATGCAAGAAAAGAAACAGGAAAGAAATAGGAAAGAAATAGGAAAGAAATAGGAAAGAAATAGGAAAGAAATAGGAAAGAAATAGGAAAGAAATAGTAATCAACTTTTTTCAAACACAATTTCGGTACAAAGCCCGCGATCTACAATTTTATGAACTTTAGCTTTTTGTTCGTACTGTTCGACTTTATCGTCATATACAATTTTTGTACAATGCCCATTAGCATTCTGAACACGATTGAAAACTTGTAATGCTGAATCAGAAACCGGCCTGCCAGCTTTAAAATCATTAAATTCGTCCACGGCAGACGAATGTGCTCTGAAATCACTGATACCAATCTTCATGTAGTACTTGCTAAGTGCTTCCACTTCTTTCGGAACTGTGTAAGTTTCATTTGCCATTTTTCTAGTCTCCGTTGAAATAATCAATATCTATCAATTTGATAAGAAGAAAGTTTGTCCTGACGACTTTATCGCCTAATTCGTATTTCAACTTCAACAGGACGTATCGAGGTCATGACAGAGGCATGACGTGCCTCGCGTAGGCACAATGACTATAATAACGTTTGAGTTTATATAGTTTGGCTATGCTGCGCTTGGTTTTCCAGAGTTACAAGAATGCCACAATACAAGAATGCAGGAATACAGGAATATCTGAATACAGGAATACAAAAACCGAGAGCGTGGAGTTAAATCAAGTGCGGGAAAACCTTCATCCAAATTTGGATGAAGGTTTAGCCGATAGCGTTGATTCACCGGATACTGATTTTAGCGAATTACAAGAATACCGAATTACAGGAATATCTGAATACAGGAATATCTGAATACACAATTACCATTTCGGCATATCGCTTCCACCGAACTGAGGCATTCTAACATTACCAAAAAATGAAGAACCTTCTTCGTCATATTCAACTATAGGCGACTTAGGCACACTGTACCGAGGCGCAGAGAGATTTAAAGCTGTAAGCCCCCATACCAGCGCATCTAGCCTATCAGGTGACTTCTCAGCGCCTGGGATCCATTCGCACATTTCATCCTCAAGCAGTGGGAATGTACCGAAATGGTGTACTTTTCCTTGCTCATAAAGTGCGCTAATGGGTTCTGCTCTCGTTGCCTTTCCTCTCGAAGCATGAACGGATTCGAACCGGACTGATGCATCAACGGTTTTAATGTTCAACTCTACCAAATCCCCTCCATTATTAACTTCGCCAATTATTTTGTTTGCTAAATGTTTGTAATAGGCTGTGATTGCAGCTTCAGCCCACTTTTGAGGCGTATCATGGACCGTATAGTCACCGAGGATGTAACCGTGATTATCAATTCCTTTTCCGGCTACAATAATGCCTGTATCATCAGAGCCGGCTTTTGAGGTAACTGCGGGATCCACACCAACCACAACAAGCGACAGTTGAGGTACTTGCCTAACACGGTAATTATCAATATCCGCACGTTTCCAAAGTGCCTCGGGATTATCGTCCAAAAAGTCACCTTCCAATTCTTGCCTGCCTAATCTCGTTCCTTCGTACTTGCTAATCACGGTTGAAAAGAACACAGGAGAGAGATTAGGCGAGTTGTCCTGTGTCCTGCCCCTTGTCACTACAGTACACGCCCTACCCTGCCTATCGTGTCTGCTCTCAAGCTCTCTGAGGAACTTTGTCGGCCGGGGGGTAGATGTCACTAAGCACAGAGGATTAGGACCAAGCCGGAGGCCTAGCAAGAGGTTATCGAAAGTTTCTTCGGGGTATTGATATTTGGCTATCTCGTCGAACCAGAGAAAATCAGATTGAGGTCCTCTACCCTTATCCGGTTCAGTGCCGTAATAAATGTGAGATTCGACACCATTCGGCCAAGTTAACTTTTTCTGTGAGGGCATATACTCAGGATAAAAATCTTCAGGTGAACATGCAAGTAAACCGGATTCACCTTTCACCATCACATCCCTTACTTCATCCGCAGTTGCACCCACCAGGTTAGGGAATTTATATCCTTCATACCTCACGGCCCGAATGAATGTTTCCGCGGCTGTCCTATTCTTGCCCCATCCTCTGCCAGTTCTGATCGCCCAAATGTAGCAGCCATCCTTTCCCCAGGCTTCAGGAGGAAGCTGTTCATTCCAAGCCCAGAAGACCCAATCGCTTTTTAATGTCTTCAATTCCGCATCCGGCAGATTCTGCAAGTTCTTCTGCATCACCGGATCGGTTCGGCAATAGTCTGCAGAGTATTTCTTGTCTGTCCTCGTCAGTGATTTCAATATCGACATTGGCCACCATTCCTGCTATCTCTAGGTTCTGTTTATTGAATCCCTGTAATTCTGCAATTTCTTTTATGAAGTCTAAAAATGTACTTCTATCCGTTTGTAGGCTGCTCTGTTTTACCGACAGGCCTTTTAGGCACATTTTTAGAAGCCCAGCCCTCGTAAAGTGCTCGTTCTTTAGAACATGTTTTTCTATTTCAGCCTGGAATGCAGGGGACTCTTTCCATGTGTAAATACTCCTATCAGAAACATTCAGTTCGTGTGCTATCGTTTGTACTGTTTTAGTGCCAAGTGATAACAAAAAAGCAGCCTTCTTCCGTTCAGAGGACCACCGAAAAACCTGAAGATTTCTGCATTTGATTTTTTTTTCAGCTTTCTTTTCCTTGACTGTTCCGTTTTTCGCCATAGTGTGTTCACCCATTCGGTTTTATATTTAATTAATGCCTATATATTATTAACATGACTATGTCATATTAGACAGTTACTCCAATAGCTGTCATCGATTTCACTGCAAACATAATATTTGGCGTATGAGGTCAATGATGATGCTT